>CAYRQY010000064.1:0-11574 GCA_964426435.1 uncultured Rikenellaceae bacterium
AAGGAGAGTTGTTCCGACCTGAAATCACATGTGGCCAGGTAACCAGTGCTTCTTCCCTCTATCTTCATCCTCAGACGGCTCGCCCCTGATATTACTATCGGCCTGATAGTGAGGTTATGCGGTGATATGGGAGATATAATCAGACTCTCATCGCCCGGGGAAAGTATCGGTCCCCCTACACTCAGGTTATATGCGGTTGATCCTGTTGCAGTGGAGACAATAAGCCCGTCGGCCCAGTATGTATTCAGAAATGCTCCGTCGACCCACACATGGATAGTAACCATTCTTGGAGTATCCTTTTGTATTGTAATTTCATTCAGCGCAGTGCTGTTGTTCCTTCCGAAGATGCCTGCAGGTTCTGTAATCTCGATCAGTGACCGTTCAACTATACTGAAATCTCCCCGGCAGAGCATGTCGACGGAAAGGCTTATTTCCTCATTTGGAATATTTGCCAGGAACCCCATTCTTCCCGTATTGACACCCGCAACCGGAACACCTGAATCCTTCACCCTGAGCATTGTTTCCAGGAAGGTTCCGTCGCCGCCCACACTCAGAACAAGATCAGGAAGTTCCTTAAGTTCAGTTATTTCGTTGAAATACCCCGATGGCATTGCGACAGTCGGCTCCCTGCTTCCGTTCGCCCTCTGAAAGATCAGCGTGGCTATTCCCCGTCTGCGGAACTCTTCTACCAGTACCGTTACACCTTCTGCCGTCCTTGCATTGTTCTCCTTGCTGTAAATAGCTACACTTTTCAGCATCCTTCTATCACATATTAAGATATTTCATCAGAAGATCAAAGCGTTCCGAGTAGAACCTGTCCATCGAGTCATCGCTGGTTATCCATGTTTTCACATCATAATTGTAGCGTTCGAATGTCTTGATAACGGATGAGAGGTCGGTGGTGTTCAGCTTCAGGGTAACTTCAAGCCTTATCGATTCGGGAGGTGATGTTATATAGAGACTGAGCACCTTAACATTGTTGCTTTCAATTATCTGTGCTATCTGGGAAAGGGAATAATCCCTCTCGGTTATCTCCAGTACCACAATGCCTCCCGTCTGATCAAGCGACGAGATCCCGGCAATGTGCCTGATAAGGTCGTTGGTTGTAATGACTCCCTTATAATGGTTATTTGAGTCGAGCACCGGGATCACCGACAGCTTGAGCCTCGAGGCCAGGCCGATCACTTCAAAGAGATGCTGCTCGGTTGTTACGAATGGCTTAAGAAGTGTAAGGGGGTGATTGCCGATAGGCTCCTCGGGCTGGTTGGTATCATAAATATCGGTATCAGAGATCAGCCCCAGAAAGTCCAGGTTATTGACGATCGGAAGATGAGAAACCCTGAATATCTCCATCCAGTTCAGGGCAGTCTGTCCAGAATCCGAGGTTTTGAGCGAAGGAACAATTTCTGAGATCAGGTCTTTGGCTATCATATTACCGAATTGTCATTTAATTTTCATCTAAATTATAAAAAAAAAGCGAGTTCTTATACATTTGCATCATAATCAGATTACGTGAAAAAATAACAATTATTATAATGACAAGGCTAAGTGTTAATATTAATAAGATTGCTACCCTGAGGAACGCAAGGGGCGGAAATATCCCGAGTGTGTTGAATGCTGCCATCAACTGTGAGCTTTTCGGGGCTGACGGGATCACCGTGCATCCCAGGCCCGACGAGAGGCATATCCGCTACAGGGATGTTATGGAAATCCGACCTGTTATAAAGACCGAGTTCAATATTGAGGGGTATCCGTCGGATAGTTTCATCAACCTGGTCCTCTCCGTTAAACCAAACCAGGTAACACTGGTACCCGACAAGCATGATGCCATTACCTCGAATGCCGGATGGGATACATTAAAACACAGGTCATTCCTGACCGAAATCGTTTCCATTTTCAAAAAGGAAGGAATAAGGACCTCTCTCTTTGTTGATACCGAAACCGTACATATTGAGAATGCAAAATACACCGGCACCGACAGGGTTGAACTCTATACGGAGCCCTACGCGGCAATGTTCAGCAGGGACGCAGGAGCTGCAATAACGCCTTTCATAAAGGCAGCTGAGATAGCACGTGAGGCCGGGCTGGGACTCAATGCCGGCCACGACCTGAACCTTGACAACCTGAAATATTTCCGCCAGTCGATACCCTGGCTCGAGGAGGTGTCGATAGGCCATGCCCTTATATCAGATGCAATCTATCTGGGACTTGAGAACACAATACAGATGTATAAAAGGCAACTGCTCTGACCGGAAAGCCCGTGAAGCTATTTTACAGGAAATACGGCTCGGGACCTCCCCTGATAATCCTTCATGCCCTTTACGGCTCATCCGACAACTGGGTGCAGATTGCAAAGAGCGTGAGTGATCATTTTACCTGTTACCTGCCTGACCTGAGGAACCACGGACGTTCTCCCCACAGCAGCGAACATAATTACATGGTAATGAGCGACGACCTTGGTGAACTTGCCTCAGAACTGAACCTGGAGAGATTCTTTCTTGCAGGGCACAGCATGGGTGGGAAAATCGCAGTTCACTACTCCATGAGGCAGCCAGAGAAACTGGGCGGTCTGCTGGTCGCCGACATCTCACCGTTTGTTACTGAGTCTCATAACAGGGCCGCCCACAAACAGCATTCGATCATCCTCAGGACCATAATCGACACGGATCTGAGCCGATTTTCAAACCGTAATGAGGTTGAATCGGCATTATCTGAATCAATTGAATCTGAAAAGGTGAGAGGATTTATAATGAAGAACCTGCAGAGGAGTGCAGATGGCACATTTGCCTGGAGATTAAACGCAGGTGCGCTGCTCAATAATCTCAGCAACATCATGGAAGGCATCGGGCGGCCTGATGATGACAGGTATGCCGTAACGGGCTTCCCGGTGCTTTTCCTCAAAGGTGAAAGATCAGATTACCTTCCCGGCAGCGACCTGCCGGATATTCAGAAAATATTCCCGGCAGCTGAACTGATCAGTATCAGTAATGCTGGTCACTGGATCCAGGCTGACAGACCGGACGAAGTGAAAGCCGGACTTCTCAGACTGCTGGGTTAAAGGTTGCTACAAGGAGGTTATTGACTCAACCCGGTCCTCTGCAATAAGAGGCCTGTTCATGAACCGCAACACGACCTGTGCCACTGCAAGAACATCCTTTTCACAATATATCACAATACGTTTAATGTCCTTTTCAATCCAGTAAATCCCCGCAACCATACTTCCGTCGATATCATCCTTGGGAGTCGGGATTCCCAGCACAGTGGTGAGAAGCTCAAGGGAAGTGTAGTTTTTATGATCCCCGAACTTCCAGAGCTCCATTGTATCAAGCAGTTTTACCTCCCAGGGCTTTTTGCCCGCATTGTCAAGCAGATCAGGCACCCTGAGGCCGTTTATCACCATCCTCCTGGCAATGTAGGGGTAGTCAAACTCCTTGCCGTTATGGGCGCAGAGCAACACATCCCTGTTGACTGCGAATTTGTTCAGCATCGATGCGAATTCACTCAATAGCACCTTCTCGTCGTCGCCATAGAATGATTTTATCCTGAAACCCGGCGGCCCTGAATCGGTTATCACACCTGCAGAAATGCAGATGATCCTTCCGAAGTCAGAGTAGATTCCCGCCCTCTCATATGCCTCGGCAGCAGTCTGGTCAGCTCCCCTGAATTGTTTTGATTTCTTGTCCCAGAGCATCTGCCAGGCCGGGTCGAGATCGTCGAACGATTGCCGTGAGGGGACAGTCTCAATATCGAGAAACATAAGATCCCCGGGTTTAATGTGTTCAAGCATATTGTCAGGTTTTATCTGTCAGCAGGTGTTTCTGAATGATTGATATAAGGGCTTCGATGCCGGTCTGGTTCTCCCCTCCGCCGGGAATTATAATGTCTGCATACCTTTTTGATGGCTCAATAAACTGAAGGTGTGATGGTTTAACCGTCTCGTGGTACCTCTCCAGGACCTTCATTACACTCCGGCCCCGCTCTTCGATATCACGCTGTATCACCCTGCCAAGACGATCGTCGGCATCGGCGTCTACAAACACCTTAAGATCAAACATGCTGCGCAGACCGCTGTCGGTAAGGATAAGTATACCTTCAACAAGCACCACCCTGGCCGGCTTCACCGGAAGGGTCTCGGCCTGCCTTAAACATGTCAGGAAGGAATAGAGAGGCATCTCCACGGAGAGCCCTCTCCTGAGCATCCCCAGATGCTCCCTCAGAAGGGTGAACTCTACCGAATCGGGATGGTCAAAGTTGATCTTCTGCCTCTCCTCTGGAGTAATGTCACTGTTATCCCTGTAATAGGCATCCTGAGGCAGAACCACCACCTGACCATCGGGAAAGGCTTTCATTATCTTCCTTACGACTGTGGTCTTACCCGAACCTGTTCCTCCGGCTATTCCGACAATAAGCATCTCTTTATTCGCTTTTCTTCCCCCAAAAATAGTAATTTGTTGAACAAAGAACCCATCAGGCAGCAAATAGCTGAACCTTGTCTGCCACTAAAGTCTCTGCAATGATATATTTGCCTATCTTTGTTTTAAGGTTCGAACCGGTAACATATAGTATATAATCCTTCCTTCATAGTTCACCCATGTCAGAGTTATATCCCCTGAAATTTGAACCAATCCTCAAAGAAAAAGTATGGGGCGGCAATACCATGGTGAAACATTATGGGAAAAAAGCATCAGGGTCGGAGAAAATTGGTGAAAGCTGGGAGATATCAGCCGTATCAGGCAATCTTTCCGTTGTAGCCAACGGCTTTCTTGCAGGGAACAATATTGAAGAGCTGATTGAAGTCTATATGGGCGATATCACCGGAGATCAGATATATGAAAAATTCGGCAATGAGTTCCCTCTGCTGATAAAGCTTATTGAAGCCCGGCAAAACCTGTCGGTCCAGGTACATCCCGGAAATGAATCAGCAAGGGAGAGACACAACGCATATGGCAAGACCGAGATGTGGTATATCCTTGAATGTGAAAATGATGCAACGATATATACAGGATTCGGGGAACCGGTAACCCGTGCCATTTACACACAGGCACTGGAAAAGGGAGAACTTGTTTCACTCCTCAATGCCGAGATTGCCAGGCCGGGTGACGCCTTCTTCACGCCATCCGGAAGGATCCATGCAATAGGTGCCGGAATCCTGCTTGCAGAGATCCAGCAGACATCAGATGTAACATACAGGATATACGACTGGGACAGAGGTGGTCCCGGGGAGATACGCAGAGAGCTGCATAACGATCTGGCAATCGATGTAATTGATTTTGAGGCTTCAGGTACAGCAGCCGTCAGAAGGAAGCCCTGCCTCAATTCAGGCGTGACCCTGGCAGATTGTGAGTTCTTTACAACAAACATACTGCAGTTTGACAGACCAATAAACAAGGATTATAACCTTATTGATTCATTTGTTGTTTACCTTTGCACCGAGGGCAGTTTCCGGATTAAGCTGGCCAACAGCGAAGAGATCGTCTCCATGGGTGAGACAGTTCTGATTCCTGCCGCTGTCAGGGAGGTTCTCCTGATTCCGGAAAGAATGGCCACATTGCTTGAGGTTTATATTGATCCGGAATAGAATATTAATTAAAAATTCATATCTGTTATGAGAGTAATACCAGGAATATTTTTGATTATGTTTATTGCAGCTGTTTCGGCCTGTACCGGCGGAGGCACAGGAAGAAAACAGGCTGTGAGTGAAGCTGACACGGTAACGGTTCCCGATACAGGCTATACGGGAATAAAGCAGTATTTCAGCAAGCAGATGCTGGTTAAGGAAGTGACCTTTAAAAACGGTGTCAGGCACGGCGAAATGAAGACCTATTACACTGACGGGAAATTATACCAGACTTTCTGGTATGAAAATGGTGTGAGAGAGGATTCTGCACGCTGGTATTATCCCGAAGGACAGGTGTTCCGGTCAACCCCTTTTAAGAATGACACCATACACGGGATTCAGAAGCAGTATTACAGGACCGGACAAACCAGGGCGAAGCTGGAGTATATTAAAGGACTCAGGACACCATTCTTTGAGGAATATACACGCGACGGAAAGCTGATAAGGGGTTACCCGGAAATTGTGGCGGATATCCGCGACGATTACAATACCAGGGGGGTGGTAAGGATAAACCTCTCATTGTCAAACCAGGGTACACGTGTTAAATTCTTCGTGGGTGAATTCTATAATGGTGTTTTTGATACATCGAAACTGACGATGCTGCCCGTGAAGGATGGCAAGGCATATGTTGACCTCCGCAAGACCGGAACTCCACAGAAGAACTATATCGGCATCATTGCACAGATACTCACGGGTCTTAGTAATAACTACCTGGCATACAAAAGGTTAGAATTACCATATAACGACCTAATGTAATCAGGATTATGATGATAATCCGGACTGCAAGCTTCATTAAAAGCAGCCTCTCTCCCGGGGATTATCCTTCACCGGCAAAACCTGAATTTGCTTTTATCGGAAGATCCAATGTGGGAAAATCATCACTGATAAACATGCTTACCGGGGTCCCCGGGCTGGCAAAGACTTCAGGTCAGCCTGGCAAAACCCGGACAATCAATCATTTCTCCATCGACGACAAATGGTATATTGCCGATCTGCCGGGTTACGGATACGCAAAGGTGCCGGTAAGGATGAGGGTGGAGTGGACAGCCCTGGTCAGAAAATATATCCTCGAAAGGCCAAATCTTGTGAGCCTTTTCGTACTCATCGACTCAAGGCATAAACCGCAGGCTTCAGACCTCGAATTCATGGAGTTTCTTGGGGTCAGCCAGGTTCCGTTTGCCAGGGTTTTCACGAAAAGTGATAAACTGAATGAGACGGCACTTCAAAGGAATATTGCTGCTTACGACGATGCAATGCTTGGAATGTGGGAATCGCTGCCGGAAACCTTTATCACCTCGGCGACGAAACGGAGGGGCAGAAATGATATACTCAGCTATATTGAAGATTCTATCAACAAGTTTTCACCTGCGGGCTGATTTAAACCGGAATTTGTAATTTTGTACCAGCAAAAATCTTAAGGATCCATTCTCAAAAACGCTGAAAAATGTACGGAAAAGCACCAATGAAATTGTTCTCGTGCCGCTCGTCGAGACATCTGGCCGGGAAAATTGCAGCTGAGCTGGGTATAGAACTGGGAAAAAGCTCGGTAACAGAATTCAGCGACGGCGAATTTCAACCCTGTTTTGATGAGTCTGTAAGGGGCGATATGGTCTTTATTGTTCAGTCAACCAATCCTCCTGCAGATAATCTGTTTGAGCTCCTTCTGATGATTGATGCTGCCAAAAGGGCTTCCGCATACAAGGTAATTGCCGTTATTCCCTATTTCGGTTTTGCAAGGCAGGACAGGAAAGACAGACCAAGAGTCTCAATAGGATCAAAACTCGCTGCAGACCTCCTAAGCACGGCAGGTGTCGACAGGGTAATCACCATGGATCTTCATGCCGACCAGATCCAGGGCTTTTTTGACGTTCCGGTTGACCATCTTTTCGGATCGGCGATATTTGCCCCGTATATCGAAAACCTGAACCTCCCCAACATTACAATATCTGCCCCCGATATGGGCGGTTCCAAAAGAGCCAATGCCTATAGCCGCCATCTCCAGACCGAGATGGTCCTATGCTACAAACTGAGAAAGAAGCCGAACGTGGTTGAGGAAATGTCAATCATAGGGGATGTGGATGGAAAGAACGTGATAATTGTTGATGACATGGTTGATACGGCCGGCACACTGGTACTTGCTGCACAGAAAATGATGGAATCCGGCGCCAGAAGCATAAGAGCATTTGCCACCCATCCCATCCTTTCAGGTAATGCGATAGAGAGAATAAATGATTCACCTATCGAGGAACTGGTGGTAACCGACTCCGTTCCCCTTAGGAAAGATTCCGATAAAATCAAAGTACTCTCAATAGCTGAAATATTCGCCACAAGCATCCAGGCTGTCAACCTGAATCTTTCAATAAGCAACAGTTTTGTTTTCTGATTCCTTTATAATATATTTGCAGGCCAATTTTTCAATTATTAACCGTGTAATGGAAGTTGTCCCAAGAATATCTGAATCAGGTTATTCTGACCATTCACCCGAAGAACGTCACGGCGCAGGCTGGTAACGGAGAGGGTAAGCAATCAGCAAAATGGCAGTAAGCTGGGCAACCGGAGTAGCACAATAACAAAAAAAGCAGAATGAAAACTTTAGAGATCAAAGGAATCACCCGGGAGGGACTTGGTAAGAGAGCATCACAGAAAATCAGGAAACAGGGAAATGTACCCTGTGTCGTTTATGGTGCCGGCGGAAACACTCATTTTTATGCTCATGAGAACAGCTTCCTCGACCTTGTCTATACCCACGAGACACACCTTGTAAACCTCAGTATCGAAGGCAGGGAGATTAAATCGGTAATGAAAGACATACAGTTTCATCCTGTCACTGACAAGATAATCCATGTCGACTTTATTGAGGTGTCTGACGATAAACCCGTAATCATCAATATACCTTTGAGTATTACAGGCGACTCGGTGGGTGTAAAGGCGGGGGGTAAACTGCGGCTGAAAAGAAGAAACCTCAAGGTGAAGGGATACGCTAAGGATATACCGGAGTATCTGCCGGTCGATATCACAAATGTCAAAATAAATCATTCCATTAAAGTAGGAGATCTCGCCTTTGACAAGCTGGAGCTTCTCGATCCCAGGATCACAACGGTCCTCACGGTCGCTTCATCGCGTGTTGCGCTTAAATCAGAGGCAGAAACCGAAGAGGAGAGCCACGAAGCGGAAGAGAAGGGTGAGGAGACTGCTGCTGCCGAATAGACAATACCAGCTTTCATTTTAATCAGGCACAATGAAATATCTTATAGTTGGCCTGGGCAACAGAGGCCGTGAGTATGCTGATACACGGCATAATACAGGATTCATGGTGCTTGACAGGATGGCAGACACCTTTAAGGCACCATTCTCCGACAAACGGTATGGGGAGGTTTGTGAAGTAAAACATAAAGGCAGGTCCCTTGTCCTCCTTAAACCGTCAACCTACATGAACCTGAGCGGAAATGCAGTACGGTACTGGATGAAGAAGGAGAAGGTGCCGATCGAAAATCTCCTGGTAATAGTTGACGACATTGCACTCCCAACCGGCAGTTTCCGTATGAGACCGGGAGGCAGCGACGGCGGTCATAACGGTCTTGCTCATATAAATGCAATCCTTGGGACCGACAGGTATGCAAGGATAAGGATCGGGATCGGCAGCAGTTTCTCCAGGGGTTCACAGGTAAATTTCGTTCTGGGCAAATGGAGTCCGGAAGAGAAAAAAATAATAGATGAAAGGATCTCCATCATGATGGATATGGTACTCACCTTCGGAATATCCGGAGTTGAACTTGCCATGACGAGATTTAACAAGGCAGGAAAAGAGGTGAAAAGGGAAAAGGGCCCTGATCAGCCTGAAAGAGAATCACCCGGGGAAACCCGGCAAATTTAAGCCGATTCAGATGGAAGAAAAAACAACCGTCAGGATTGATAAGTTCCTTTGGGCCGCACGAATCTTTAAAACGAGGAGTATGGCATCGGAAGCCTGCAGAAAAGGTAAGATAATCATTAATGGTACTGAAGCCAAACCTTCCAGGACAGTAACTGAACAGGATATCATCATTGTAAAAAAGCCTCCCCTGAACTATACCTACAGGGTTCTTCAGACCGCCCTGAAGCGAGTCTCTGCCGCCGCAGCCATTTCGCTTACAGAAGACCTTACCACCGATGAGGAGAAATCGAAGCTTCTGTTCAGGAGATCCGTTGTAAACGGATACAGGGAAAAAGGCACCGGGCGTCCCACCAAAAAGGAGAGAAGAACCCTCGACAGGCTGAATGATGGAATAATCCGGCAGTAAAGGTGGTAAAAAGACCTATTCTTGACAAAAGCCGGCAATAAAACAGGCATTATACTTATTTATAGTTTCCATTTTTTATAACTTGCCTTCAACCTGAAACAAAACTGATCAGGAATCAGTTGTAATCTTCAAATGTGACAGAGGCATAATTAATGGGAAGGGATAATATTGAGAAATATTCTACGGGTTATGCTTTGCTGAAGCAATCGGCCGGATTCTGGCACAATAAGATCTTTTACAGGAAAGTGATCGTTCTTGGCCGGGAACACATCGATACCAGCAACCACCTGATTTTTGCCCCAAACCATCAGAATGCGCTGATGGATGCCCTGGCGGTACTTTTCACCCATAAGGGACAGCCTGTTTTTCTTGCCAGGGCCGATATCTTCAGGAGAAAGTTTGTAGCTTCAATACTCTATTTTCTCAAGATACTCCCGGTTTACAGGATGAGGGATGGATTCAGCAGCCTGAAAGCCAATGATAAGATCTTCGAAAAGACCGTCGATATATTGAAGAACAAGAATGGTCTGGTGATCCTGCCTGAGGGTGATCATGCGGGTTTCAGGAGGCTGAGGCAGCTTAAAAAGGGCATCTGCCGCGTTGCCTTTCAGGCAGATGAGGCAACGGGATTCAATCTCGGCATAAAAATAATCCCGGTAGGGATTGAATTCTCCAACTACAGCAGGTTCAGACAGGTGCTGACTGTGGTTTATGGAAAACCCATTAAGGTGTCGGAATATCACGACCTTTACAGGGAGAGCCCCGAGAAAGCGCTTATTGAACTCCGCAATAAGCTCTCGTCGGAGATCAAGAACCTTATGGTGCATATTGATTCAAAGGAAGATTATGAGGCTATCGATGAGCTGAGAAGTATCGTTAACGGGCGGTTCAGCGATGACATCAGAAAACCAAAGCTGTTCAGGGACAGGATCCTTATTGAGAAGCTTAACCGCCTGAAGGAATCAAATCCCGGGATGTACGGAAGAATTTGCACCCTGAGCCTGCTGATCAAAAAGAAGGCAGCGGAACTGAGGACTAGCTACCGTTTGCTTGAGAAGAAGAAGCATCCCCTGGGATGGCTGATCACGGGAATGGCCGGTCTGTTTATTACATTGCCGGTCTTCCTCTTCGGAAACATATTCACGCTTACCTTCATCAGTCTGCCTGAATTCAGGGTAAAAAAAATCAAGGACATTCAGTTTCACGGCTCATTCCGCTATGTCCTTTCCCTGGCACTGGCGTTCATATTCTTTCCTGTTTACCTTATATTATCGCTGATACTCTTTAAGCCCTGGTGGCTCGGCCTGGCTCTGTTTTCCACCATACCTGCTGCAGGCATATTCGCATGGAACTACAATATCCTTTACAGAAGAATAATCGGAGGTTTCAGGGTCAGAAACTATATAAGCAGCGGCAATAATAACTACTCCGTGCTTAAGAGCAGTTATGATGAACTGATGAGCCTGGTAAAAAGTCTTTAGATCACTCAAAATGAAGAATAACCTTTTTGCCGGAAAGATCGCCTGGATAACGGGAGCCTCATCCGGTATCGGAGAAGCCCTGGTTAAAGAGTTCACAGCCAGGGGGGCGGTGGTGATTGCATCTTCCAACGATAAAGCCGGGCTTCAGAGGGTAAAGGAATCAGCCGGTGCGCTGTCAGGAAATATTCACTGCGTT
>CAYRQY010000065.1:0-11407 GCA_964426435.1 uncultured Rikenellaceae bacterium
TTCCTCGATATGGGGACCATGCAGTTTCTCGCAGTACCATATGCCCTCTATGCTCTTAAATCCCTCGAGCCGGGCCCGACAGGACCAAAGGGAGATATCGGTCCTAAAGGGGAAAAAGGTGATCCGGCAACAAATACCGATAACCAGACGCTGTCGGTGGTTAACATCGAAGGATCAGATTACCTTGCTATTTCCGGCGGCAACCAGGTTAAGATCTCAAATATTGAAAAAGACGGTGACCCTACCAATGAACTGCAGACCCTGTCATATAACCCTTCAACTTATACTCTCTCCATCTCAAGCAGAAATTCTGTTGCCCTGGGCTCCCTGGTTGCATTCAGGGCTAAAAAAGTCGCATCCCAGACCAACCTCACCAAGGCAACTGATTACGATTTTGTCGCCGATGAAGTGATTTACAACAACAGCTCGGCTTATAACCCTGCTACAGGAGTGTTTACAGCTCCCTCCAATGGCATTTACACCTTCAATATCGGCTATACGGCAACAGGGGCAGGCGACTCGCGGGAGCTTATTCTCTATCTCGGCGACCTGCCTTATGAGGTGCTTAGAACAGCCATTTCATCAGGTCTGTCGCTGGTCCATTCGGTTACGATGAAGCTGGAAACCGGAAACAGGGTCAAGCTGAAATTCAACACCGGCATGGCAACTGAATCCGGAACAGGGACCTTTTCGGGATTCAGGGTATACTGACAAAAGGAACACCCCTCTGAACCTCTCTTTGCATGTTGAAAATGCGCGTGCTGGGGATGTAAAACAAACCTTAAATGCCTATTTTTGATATCCGTTATGGTATCAACGGATAAAATCATAAATTTGCCGGAAATTTCAAAAAGATGGTAACGAGCGAGCAGGTTAAGGAATTGGTCAAACGCCGTGATGCGTTAAGGAGGTATCTTTGACATTGATGGCAAGTTAAAGCTGATTTCCGAAAAAGAAGAACTATCCAGAGAACCGGGTTTCTGGAACGATGCCAGAAAAGCCGAGGAGATCCTGAAAAGCGTTTCACAGTTAAAAAGCTGGACAGTGCAGTTCAGTAACTGCGAAACCGCTGTTGAGGACATGGTTGTTATCCATGAGTTCTTCAGGGAGGACGAGGCATCTGAGGAAGATCTGACGCGGCAATACGAAATCGCGCTGGAGCAGACCGAAGAACTTGAACTGCGGACAATGCTGCAAAAGGAAGAGGACCAGCTGGGTGCAATCCTTAAGATCAACTCGGGAGCAGGGGGGACAGAGAGCAACGACTGGGCGGAGATGCTTATGAGAATGTACCTGCGGTATGCCGAGAGAAACGGTTATAAGGTAAAAGAGCTTGATTACCAGCCGGGCGATGAAGTAGGAATTAAATCCGTAACTCTCGAGATAGATGGTGAACAGGCATACGGGTACCTGAAGAGCGAAAACGGAGTGCACCGCCTGGTAAGGATCTCTCCTTTCAACGCCCTGGGAAAGCGCCAGACAACATTCGCCTCGGTGTTCGTTTCACCTCTTGTTAATGACGATATTGAGATTGAGATCAACCCTGCAGACATAACCTGGGAAACATACCGGTCAAGCGGGGCAGGAGGACAAAATGTAAACAAGGTCGAAACAGCCGTAAGGTTAAGACACCATCCTACCGGTATCGTAATCGAAAACCAGGAGACCCGCTCCCAGTTGAACAACAAGGAAAACGCCTTGAGGATCCTCAGATCACACCTCTATGAGCTGGAGATCAGAAAGAGGCAGGAGGAACAGGCGAAACTGGAGGGCCAGAAGAAAAAGATCGAATGGGGATCGCAGATAAGATCCTATACAATTCACCCGTATAAGCTGGTAAAGGACCTGAGAACAAACCACGAAACAGGGAACGTGCAGGCAGTGCTCGACGGGGACCTGAACCAGTTCATCAAATCATACCTGATGGAGTTTGCAGGAAAACAATCTTAATCTTATTATATGCCAGGAGAAAAGAGGCTGTTTGAGGAGTTCCGACCGGTGACGGCAGAAGAGTGGATCAGCAGGATAATCGCTGACATTAAGGGCGACGACTTTACCCGCAGGCTTGTCTGGAAAACGGACGAGGTTTTTGATGTGATGCCCTTCTATATGCGCAGTGATCTTTCTAACCTCAGGAACACCGGGGTACTTAAGGAGACCGGCAGATGGCTGGTAAGGCAGGATATCCGGGTTGATGACTGCAGGGAATCCAACAGGAAGGCACTCGGCATGATAGACAGGGGAGCAGACTCGGTGGGATTTGTAATATCTGATCCTGAGATAATTACTTCAGAGAATATAAGGTACCTGCTCGATGGCATCAGCATAGATTCTGTCGAAATAAACTTTCTGACCAATGGAAAAGCCAGGGAATTACTGGCTTGTATTGCCGGGATTGCTGCGGAGAGGGGTGCCGGCAATAATGCGGTCAGAGGAGCAATTGAAACCGACCCTGCCGGAAGGCTGATGATAAACGGAACTCTTTGCATCACACCTGAGGCAGGATTTGACTATCTCGCCGCGCTGGTCAGGGAAGCAGATATCCTTCCCTCTTACAGGGTCATACATGTGAACGGGGCCAATTTTGGCAATGCAGGGGCCGGGGTCGTCCGGGAACTTGCATTCACCTTATCAATCGTTTGCGAATTCATGACACAGCTAACGGACAGAAGCATAACACCCCTGCATGCTGCATCGAAAATCAGACTCGGTTTCGGCACCGGATCCGGCTTTTTTATGGAGATCGCAAAGCTGCGTGCCGCAAGGTTATTATGGCCGCTGATAATAAAGAGATTTCTTAGTGAGTCCGGTGATCTGCCCGAACCCGCAGTTCACTGTCAGACAACTGGCTGGAACAAGACTCTCTGCGATCCCTGGGTGAATATGCTGAGGACCCAGACAGAAGCAATGTCAGCGGTTCTGGGAGGTGCTGATTCGGTTACCGTTCTTCCATTTGATTCGTATACAGGCGCAGGTGATGAGTTTGGTGAAAGAATTGCCCGCAACCAGCAGCTTATCCTGAGGGAGGAGGCTTTCTTTGACAGGACAGCTGATCCTTCAGCCGGATCGTACTATATTGAGACTCTCACAAACATGGTCTCAGAACACGCCTGGAGGCTTTTCCTGTCGGTTGAGGAGAAGGGAGGATTCATTTCTGCACTCAGGGAAGGATTCATTCAGCAGGAGATTGACCGTGAAGCGGCAGCAAGAAGGGATGATATACTGAAGGGCAGGAAGATACTTGTCGGGACAAATAAGTACCCTGATCCGAATGAGGAATTAATCTCTCATCCTGATGATACCGGGAGTACCGGGGCGGATTTCTCCCCGGAAGATCTGCTGGTCCGTCCGGTGAGGCTGGCCAGGGGAGCCGAAGAGGTTGAAAGAATGAGGTCGAAAAAGGCCAGACAGTCAGATCCTGACAGCGGTGATAATTCCACTGTCTCTTAATTAACAGACCGATATGAGACCAAAATATAAATTCACCGATCTTGAAGACCTGCGGGCAGGAAATCCCGGACCAGGCAAAGGGGGACACAAGGAGAATCCTGGTACCGAAGAGTGGATGACGGCCGAACGGATACCTGTAAGGAAGATATACACGGAAGATGAGACCGGAAGTATCGATCACCTTGACTTTGCAGCAGGTATTCCTCCCTTCCTGAGGGGACCATACTCAGGGATGTATGTACTCCAGCCATGGACCATAAGGCAATATGCAGGATTTTCGACAGCCGAGGAATCAAATGCTTTTTACAGGCGCAATCTGGCAGCAGGTCAGAAGGGACTCTCAATTGCTTTCGACCTGCCCACCCACAGGGGATACGACTCGGATCACGGGAGGGTGACCGGAGATGTCGGGAAAGCAGGCGTGGCAGTCGATTCGGTGCTTGATATGAAGATCCTTTTTGATCAGATACCATTGGATAAAATGTCTGTGTCGATGACGATGAGCGGGGCAGTGCTCCCGATAATGGCATTTTACATTGTGTCGGCGCTGGAACAGGGGGTGCCGGAGGAAGCACTCTCCGGAACAATTCAGAACGATATACTGAAAGAGTTCATGGTAAGGAACACCTACATTTATCCTCCTGAGTTCTCGATGAGGATCATTGCCGATATATTCAGATACACTTCGGCAAGGATGCCAAAATTCAACTCAATCAGCATATCGGGATATCATATGCAGGAGGCCGGAGCAACCTGTGATATTGAACTCGCATATACACTGGCTGACGGGCTTGAATATCTCCGGACAGGTATCAATGCAGGTCTGGATATCGATACCTTTGCTCCAAGGCTCTCATTTTTCTGGGCAGTGGGTATGAACCATTTCATGGAGATAGCCAAGATGAGGGCGGCCAGGATGCTTTGGGCAAAGATTGTAAAAGGATTCGGTCCCCGCAATCCCAAATCGATGGCTTTGAGAGCGCACTGTCAGACCTCCGGCTGGAGCCTAACCGAGCAGGACCCTTTCAATAATGTCGGAAGGACATGCATTGAAGCCATGGCAGCCGTTTTTGGTCATACACAGAGTCTTCACACCAATGCTCTGGACGAAGCTATTGCACTTCCCACGGACTTTTCTGCCCGGATAGCAAGAAACACGCAGCTTTTTATCCAGGCGGAGACCGATGTATGCAGGGCAATTGACCCGTGGGCCGGATCGCATTATGTCGAGAGTCTGACTCACCAGCTGGCAGGAAGGGCATGGGAGCTTATTGAAGAGATTGAAAAGCTTGGAGGGATGGCAAAGGCGATCGAGTCGGGCGTTCCCAAGATGAGGATAGAGGAGGCTGCTGCCAGGGCACAGGCAAGGATAGACTCGGGTGCGCAGGTGATAGTCGGGACTAACAGGTACAGGCTTGAGAAGGAAGAACCCCTTGAAACCCTCGAAGTCGATAACACCGCCGTAAGGGAAGCCCAGATAAGAAGGCTGAAACAGCTGAGGGAAAGCAGGAACGAAGCTGAATGCAAGGCGGCGCTCGATGCGCTGACTTTATGCACTGAGACAGGAGAGGGAAATCTCCTTGAGCTCGCAGTAACAGCTGCCGCAAAACGGGCCAGCCTTGGAGAGATAACAGAGGCATGCGAAAAAATAACAGGGAGGTACAAAGCAGTGATACGAACAATCTCAGGAGTCTACTCATCGGAGTACAAGTCGGACAAGGACTACAATGAAGCCAGGGAACTGGTTGCCCGGTTCGCTGAAAAAGAGGGCAGGCAGCCCAGGATAATGATAGCCAAGATTGGCCAGGATGGCCATGACAGGGGCGCCAAGGTAGTGTCAACAGGGTATGCCGACATAGGTTTTGACGTCGATATCGGCCCCCTGTTCCAGACACCGGCGGAAGCTGCAAGGCAGGCTGTCGAGAATGATGTCCACATACTGGGGATCTCAAGTCTTGCAGCCGGACATAAAACACTTATCCCCGAAACGTTG
The DNA here is from genome assembly GCA_964426435.1 of uncultured Rikenellaceae bacterium. Taxonomy (GTDB): domain Bacteria; phylum Bacteroidota; class Bacteroidia; order Bacteroidales; family VadinHA17; genus LD21. The sequence continues at coordinate 5,444 of CAYRQY010000065.1, forward strand.
AATGAGCTGAAAAAGCTTGGCAGGGATGATATCCTGGTTATTGCCGGGGGTGTTATCCCGCCGGGCGACTACCGGTTCCTGTATGACGCGGGCGTTGCTGCGATATTCGGGCCGGGGACGTCAGTAGCTGCCGCCGCCGTTCAGATACTTAAGATATTACTCCATATCTACCACTGACATCTTATAGCTGATTCCTGAAAAGAACATGGAGCAGGGAAACATACTTTTTGCATTCAGCCTTACACTGCTGGCCGGCCTCTCGACAGGCATCGGAAGCGCAATTGCGCTTCTTGCAAAAAGGACAAATATCCGGTTCCTTTCTGTATCGCTGGGCTTTTCGGCCGGGGTAATGATATATGTTTCCTTTGTTGAAATACTTGTGAAGGCCAGAGTGGCTCTGGTGACCGATCTCGGAACCGTACAGGGAAACTGGATTACCGTACTTGCTTTTTTTTCAGGCATGATCGTGATAGCTGTAATCGACAGGCTGATCCCCAGTGCCGAGAATCCCCATGAGGTTAAGAGGATTGAGGAGATGAACATTAAGAACGGTAAGAGAACCGACAGTCACAGACTGAAAAGGGTAGGTGTCTTTACTGCACTGGCCATAGCCATCCATAATTTCCCCGAGGGACTTGCCACCTTTACGGTGGCACTGAACGATCCTTCAATCGGGATAGTGATAGCCACAGCCATTGCAATACATAATATACCCGAGGGTATAGCCGTGGCCGTGCCTGTCTATTATGCCACCGGAAGCAGGAGGAAGGCATTTTGCCTTTCATTCCTTTCAGGCCTTTCAGAGCCTGTCGGAGCAATAATCGGCTATCTTATCCTGTTGCCCATAATGAGCGAGATGGTATTCGGAATTCTTTTTGCCGCTGTGGCAGGCATAATGGTTTTCATCTCGGTTGATGAGCTGCTGCCTTCAGCGGAAGAATACGGGGAGCACCATTACTCGATATACGGACTTGTGGCAGGCATGGCAATAATGGCTGTGAGCCTGCTGCTTTTTATATGAAAATTTGTATTTTGCATCTGAAGATTTAACAGAAATGAGAAACCTCCTGATAATAATCCTGCTCTCCTTTGCCGTAAATCCCGGATGCAAAACGAGGCAGCCGTTAATTCAAGTGATATCTTCGGAATACGAAGTGGATGAGATGGTGACAGCGGCCGATTTTTCCGGTCAGGCAACCTGGCTCCTGGGATACGTAAACTTTTTTCAGATGACAAGGCCTCCGCACTCAGAATGGTATGAAAGCGGATTTGCAAACTACCGGTACGACAGGATTGTTATGGATGAAATAAAAAAAACATCAAGGGAAGGAATAACAATAAAGATCGTCCTTGGGACCTGGTGCCCTGACACCAGAAGGGAGATGCCTCGTTTCATGCGTATTCTCGACAGCTGGGAATTCCCTCAGGAAAAAATTACGTACATCGGAGTGGACAACGCAAAGCAGTCTCCGGTTGCAGAATATGAGTCACTTAACATCGAAAGAGTGCCTACCTTTATTATTTACAGAAATAATAATGAGGCCGGACGCATCATTGAGGTTCCTACGACGTCTTTAGAGCAGGATATGTTAAACATACTCAGAGGAAATAATAAATAATATAAACCGGCACCAAAATGGAAGATTTCAGTAAAAGCACGGAAGAAAGCAGGGGTCAGAACCAGAGGGAACTGGCGGGACAGAACCTTGGAATCATAGCTCTTATTACAGCAATAATCACCTTTGTACTCGCGGTGATCCCCTGCGTCGGGATTATTGCTCTTATTCCGGGAATAATTGCCATTATTCTTGCATCGGTAGGATTGTCGCAGGCATCCCGTAAGGATTCACCCAGGGGAGTTATGATCGCCGGACTGATAATCGGGATAGTGGCAACGCTTATATCATTCTCGCAGATTTTTGTCGCAGGCAAACTGGCGAGGCATGCCGAGGATAAATTTCCGGGCGATCTGCAGAATATTATCCGCGACGTAAGGAGGGACATTCTTAGGGATCTTGAGGATGCAAGTATCTCTATCAGGGTTGAAAGCGATGGCGACATAGTTGAGATAAAGGCGGATGTAAAGGAGAATAGGCTCGACAGGCTTGAGGAACTCGAAAATGTGAAGAGCGAAATCCCCGATACCCTGAATAAACCGGAATGAGATGGCGTAAAATGAAAGATGAATCCCGAAGGGATCCATATCCTATTGTAAATTACAGCCTTGCATTTGTTATAATACTTGTGATAGGTTATTCTGCACTCTTCTCACCGGAAAAGGATAACTACCCGGTTCCATGCATTCATCAGAAACTGACCGGCCAACCATGCGCCTCCTGCGGCCTCTCTCACAGTTTCTCACTCATCGTGCGCGGAGAGATAAATGAATCATACAGATGGAACCCCAATGGCATGAGAATATTACTCTTCTTTGCCGTGCAGCTGCTGATGAGGATAACCTTTTCAATATTCTACCTTGGAAACAGACTGATCCGCAAACAATTAATTATCATGGATGCAGCAGGCTCCTCAATCCTTTTCCTGCTTGCCTTCTTCCCTTTGATTGCCGGGCTTATCAGCAGATTTCGTTTATGATCTCATAAACAAGGCTGCTTTCGTACCCTTTTGCAATACCGAACCGGTAAAGCTTTCCCTTCAGATCATACTGGTTTTTAGACCTGATATGTTTCCTGTGGCCTGACAGCAGCTCCTTCAGGGTTTCTCTGTATATTTCATCATCAATCAGACTAAGAGCCCTGCTTATAACATCACCGGGGATATCCTTGCTCCTGAGACTGAAAGAGATCTTTGCCTTGCCCCACTTGCCGATTTGGAATTTATCCCGTACAAATGCTGCGGCAAATCTTTCATCATCAATAAACTTCTCTTTTATCAGAATTTCCATTGCATTATTTGTCTCATCCTGATTCAGTCCCCAGGAATGAAGCTTACTGATCAAATCTCCCGAACAGTATTCGCGACCTGAGCAGAGAGCCATGGCTCTTGACAGGCATGAATCAAACAATTGGTCCTGAGGCATTTCTGACTGCTTTAATAAATCTGTTCTTTCCGTTAATATCCTGTCTAATGCAGAGATCCCTGTATCCAGAGGATTCAACCAGCCCGGCCACCTCTTCTCCCGTGGTCTCATTGATTTCAAAGTAGATCTTGCCGTTACCGGCCAGGTACTTTTCAGAAAGTCCCAGTATTGCTTTATAGCTGATCAGGGGATCTTCGTCGGGTACAAAAAGCGCACCGGGGGGCTCAAAGCCGAGAACGGTGCTGCTCATCGACTTCTTTTCCGATTCCTTCACGTATGGGGGATTGCTGACTATTATACCTGCCGGTCGAGGAATTTCAACCGCGGCATTTAGAAAGTCTCTGACCAGGAAACTGATACTGGCCTTATTAAGCCTGGCGTTTTCCTTTGCGACACTTATTGCCCCGGCCGAATTATCAATGGCGCATACTTCCGCATCAGGCAGGTTTAGTGCCAGGGCAATGGCTATGCAGCCCGACCCGGTCCCTATATCAAGTATCCTTCCGCTAAATCCCCGGTTTTCAGTAATTATCATATCTACAAGCTCTTCTGTTTCCGGCCGGGGGATTAAAGTATCAGGTGTCACCTTAATCCGGCAGTTGTAAAAAAGCGTTTCTCCCGTAATATATTGTATTGGTTTCCCTTTTTTGAGCTCATCACACACCGAAATCACTTTTTCGGCGTTTTCCTTTGAGAGAGCGATGCCGGAATCCTGCAGAAAATGCAACTTTTGTATGCCGAGCACCGTATAAATAATGATCGAGGCAATTGAACTGATCTCATTTTCTGTATAGATCACACTCAGTTCTTTTGCCAGGTAAGGCCTGATACTTTTTAATGTTTGCAGATTGGGATCCATAATTCAAAATTAGAATTTTAAGAGCAATGTCGGGGGATGATACCATAAAATTCATGCGCCGGTGCATAGAGCTTGCAGGGAAGGCCGAGGGGATGACCTATCCCAATCCCATGGTGGGTGCGGTAGTGGTTCATAACGGCATCATTACCGGAGAAGGTTATCATCAGAGAGCCGGCGCCCCTCATGCAGAGGTTATGGCCATCGATTCGGTGAGGGACAGGAAAAGCCTTCGTTTTTCAACTCTTTATGTAAACCTTGAACCTTGCTCTCATCACGGCAGGACACCTCCCTGCGCTGACCTGATTATTTCCAGTGGAATACCTGAGGTAGTGGTCGGTACGATCGATACAACCGGCAAGGTTTCGGGTAAGGGTATCGAGCGCCTTCGCGAGGCCGGCTGCCGCGTCGAGACGGGAATCCTTGAAGATGAATGCAGATACATTAACAGGAGATTCTTTACATTTTACGAAAGGAAGCGACCCTATATAATACTGAAGTGGGCACAGAGTGCCGACGGATTTATTGATACCAGAAGAGATCCAGGCTCCGCACAGGGACCAAACTGGATAACGGGCAGGCCCGAGCGCGTGCTGGTGCACAAATGGAGAGCTGCCGAGCAGGCAATACTTGCAGGTGCAGGCACCTTGAGGCAGGATAACCCGCGGCTCGACGTACGTGAATGGGGCGGAGGGAGCCCGGTGAGGATAATTCTGAGCGGATCGGGAAAACTCGACAGGCATCTCGCAATAAGTGAGCTCGTGGGCTCAAATATCGTATTCACCCTGAACGGAAAGGCAAAGCTGCCGGGCGCAGTAATGGTCAGGCTCGATTCAGAAGCTGATGCAGCAAAACAGATCTCTTCATATCTGTACGAGAATGAGATACAATCCGTTTTGGTAGAAGGAGGTGCCCAGACAATCAATCACTTCATCAGGAATGACTTGTGGGACGAGGCACGGATATTCTCCGGTTTGGCAAGCTTCAGGGACGGAATCCGCGCTCCGGTCATTAACGGAACAATTGCGGCAACAACCGGCTACGGACTCAGCTCCCTGAAGATACTTATGAACACGGCGAATTAGCTAATACAGATTGGTTTATTGAATAATATTTATATTTTTGACTGTTAATAAATTGTTGGTAATTATTTCGGATTATGAAGAGACGGATATTTTTTCTGACGGTAATCATAGCGCTTGTGCCCGTTATTTCTTTTGGTCAGAGTGCTAAGAAATTCTACAAGGCAGGAAATGTGTTTGTTAAAAACCTGAAATATGAAGATGCTGCCGCACAGTTCTCAAGGGCAATTAATCTTGAACCAACCAATCCTTTATATTATACTGCCCGGGGAAAGGTCCACTCGAAGCTGGGTAAGCACGAAGAGGCGAGGAGCGATCTTGAAAAATCGATAATGTTCCAGCCTAAAAATGCTGACGCCCTTGTAGCACTGGGTCATGCATGCAATAATCTGGAAGATTACGGGCAGGCGCTGAGGCATCTTAACAGAGCCTCCTCCATTGAGCAAAGGAATCCCCTGGTTTACCCCGAGAAAGTGATAGCACTGATCGGCCTGGAGAGATACGACCAGGCTCTGAAGGTCTCCGACACGGCAATGCTGGTCAGGAACACCACGATGAATTACTATTACCGTGGAAAAATATATATGGGACTGAACAACGATGTGATGGCAAAGAGGGAGCTGGAGAAAGCGATATCAAAGGACAGAAAGCTGGCGGAACCAAGGCTCCTGCTTGCAGAGCTCCTGCTGAATTCGAGCCCGCAGGCAGCCCTAAACCAGGTTAATGAGGTGTTGAAGCTCGATAGCAGAAACACCGGAGCATATCTTCTAAGAAGCAGGATACACCAGAAGAACCTCGACTATCCAAGCGCAATTAATGATATTTCAAAGATTATAATTATTGAACCGGGAAACCCTTCGTTCTACCTGGCACGGGGGCTCTGCTATCAGGAGTTCAACCAGCATGCCAATGCCATAGGGGATTTTTCAAGATACCTCGATCTGAACCCCGGCGACCCGGTGGCTTTCTCGGCCCGGGCAAAATCG
>CAYRQY010000066.1:0-4899 GCA_964426435.1 uncultured Rikenellaceae bacterium
AATTTTCACTCCTGTAAAAAATGTAAATTATACGGTGGAGAACTTCAGGGTCGAACAGAAGACCGACTACGAGAAGCTTCTGATCGAGATCGAGACCGATGGCTCCATTCATCCCAAGGAGGCTCTCAAGGAGGCTGCCAAAATACTGATTTATCATTTCCTGCTCTTCTCCGACGAGAAGATTACTCTCGATTCGGACGAGAAGATGGCAAATGAAGAGTTTGATGAAGAGATACTGCATATGCGTCAGCTTCTGAAGACCAGACTGATAGACCTTGATCTTTCCGTAAGGGCTCTTAACTGCCTCAAGGCGGCAGAGGTTGAGACGCTGGGCGACCTGGTCAAATTCAACAAGAACGATCTCCTGAAGTTCAGGAACTTCGGAAAGAAATCACTCACCGAGCTTGACGAGCTTCTCGATTCGATGAGCCTTTCGTTCGGAATGGATGTGGCCAGGTATAAACTGGATAAAGATTAATTTGAAAAGTATTGAGAATAAAGAGAGATGCGACATCAGAGAGTTATAAACCATTTAGGAAGGAAGAGTGCTCACAGGAAGGCAATGCTGTCAAACATGGCTGCATCGCTTATCCTTCACAAGAGGATAACAACCACGGTTGCCAAGGCGAAGGCATTAAAAACCTTCGTGGAACCTGTCATTACCAAGTCAAAGGAAGATTCTACGCACTCCAGAAGGGTGGCTTTCACATACCTGAAAGACAAGGAGGCTGTAACTGAACTCTTCAGGGAAGTATCACCGAAAGTGGGTGAAAGGCCCGGCGGATATACCCGTATCCTGAAAACAGGCAACAGGATTGGCGACAATGCCGAAATGTGCATACTTGAGCTGGTCGATTTCAATGAGAATATGCTCGGAGGAACAGCCGCCAAGCCAAAAGCCTCAAGGAGAAGAAGATCAACAAAAAAGAGCAGTGCCGAAACGGCCGAGCCGGTAAAAGCAAAGAAAACCGCAGCTGAGAAGGAGCCCCAAACGGAAGAACCGGGTGCGGCTGACAAGGAGTGATAATATAATCAATATAACATATTCTTATGGGTCAAATAGTTAGTGTTCATGCGCGGGAGATTCTCGATTCCCGTGGCAATCCTACCATCGAGGTTGATGTAATAACCGCGAGCGGTTGTACAGGCAGGGCAGCTGTGCCTTCCGGCGCTTCAACAGGCGAGAATGAGGCTCTTGAACTGAGAGACGGGGACAAGACCAGATACCTGGGCAAAGGTGTACTAAAGGCAGTGCATAATGTCAACAATGTGATCGCCGAGGAAATCAGCGGTATGGATGTTACCGATCAGGCCGGGATAGACAGGAAGATGATCGATCTCGACGGAACAGATACAAAAAGCAATCTCGGCGCCAATGCCATCCTGGGAGTCTCACTCGCAGTGGCCAAGGCTGCAGCAGTATATCACGGACTTCCTTTGTTCCGGTATATCGGGGGACCAAACGCTGTAACACTGCCTGTTCCGATGATGAACATTATTAACGGCGGATCCCATTCGGATGCTCCGATTGCTTTCCAGGAATTCATGATACGTCCCGTCGGTGCTCCCACTTTCAGGGAAGGCCTCAGGATGGGTGCGGAAGTGTTCCATTCGCTTAAGAAGGTCCTGAAGGAACGCGGACTGAGCACAGCGGTGGGTGATGAAGGCGGATTTGCCGCATCGCTCGACGGTACCGAGGATGCACTGGAAACCATACTGAAGGCAATCTCTGCTGCAGGCTATGTTCCGGGAAAGGATATTACAATAGCACTCGATCCGGCCGCATCGGAGTTCTACGTAAACGGACTCTACGATTATACAAAGTTCGAAGGACCCTCGGGTTCAAAGAGGACTTCTGAACAACAGGTTGCCTATTTTGAGGAACTTGTAAGCAAATACCCTATCGATTCGATCGAGGATGGTATGGCTGAGAGTGACTGGGATGGCTGGAAACTCATGACAGAAAGACTTGGAAAAAAGATACAGATTGTTGGCGACGACGTGTTTGTTACCAATGTCGAGTATCTTAAGAAGGGCATTGCACTGGGTTGCGCCAATTCAATCCTGATCAAGGTTAACCAGATAGGCACCCTCACCGAGACTCTCAATACCATCGAAATGGCCCACAGGGCAGGATATACAACCGTTACCTCCCACAGGTCGGGTGAGACTGAGGATTCAACCATTGCTGATATAGCCGTTGCAACAAACTCGGGCCAGATCAAGACCGGGTCGTGCAGCAGGACCGACAGAATGGCGAAATATAACCAGCTGCTCCGGATAGAGGAGACACTCGGCGATCTGGCCGTATACGGATTCAGGAGATAGTTATTAACAATTGTTGATAACCCCTGTTTATTTCCCGTGTATAAGTATGACCACAATTATTAGGCGGCCTGACATTTCCATGCTATATTTGTCCTATCAGGTGAGCGATAAAAGACTGCTCAGATGGTATGGAAGCGGAAAATGAATCTTAACTGAAACACGATCCGTTTCGTTCAGACCTCCGGGTCTGCATAGCTGAAGAGCCGAAGCCTGGACAAGGGGACTCCGGTCTCCGGTGTTCAGCAGGTCAACGAAAACCGGAAACGATCTTTCAAAGACTGGGTCACAGGGCTGAAGAGAAAAAAAAAGCTCCGGCTTTCGATTCTCTTAAACTTTACGCCGTACCCTTCGGGGAATGACAAAAGGGCCTGAATGACGTTTCGTCCCGGAATTCCGCGCAAGCGGAAGAAAGGACAGCCGGAAGGTTCTGCTGTAACAGGTATAGCCGGAAAGCTTTGGGTTGCACAACATGATCTCGGTCGTGATTTGCAGCCGGTCAAAATAACAGTAACCTGACGCCCGATGCGGCTTCGGTTGCAAAAGGCGAATGGGAACTAATCCAAGGAATAGTTCCCATTACTGTTTTATACAGGTCATTATGCAACAGGCTCCCCTGCTTCCAATTTATTCCGGACTGCTCCTGCAGATACACTTTAATGAATATCTTTACGGTACTCATCAATAACCCTTCTGTATGGCCTGGAAAGGATTGCCGGATTTCATTGCTGCCCTTGAGAAAAACGGGGAACTGCACCGTACAGATACTTTCGTTGATCCTGTGCTCGAAATAGCCGAGGTGGCCGACCGCCTTTCCAAAAACAACGGACCTGCCGTGCTTTTCGAAAACACAGGCACCCGCTTTCCGGTGCTGGTAAATGCATTCGGATCAGGGAAACGAATGTCATTGGCCCTCGGCCGCGACAATCCCGGCGATGCCGGCACCGAAATTCAGGAAATCCTGGATGCACTTTCCGGAACACCGGGCAGCCTGGTAAAAAAGATTACTGCCCTCCTGAAGCTGGGAAAAACAGCCGGCTATATGCCCGTAAGGCTCAGAAAACGGGGATTTTGTCAGCAGGTGATTATCAAAGACCCCGATCTCGGTATTCTGCCTGTCCTGAAATGCTGGCCCTTCGACGGGGGACGATTCATTACGCTGCCGATGGTACATACCTTTCACCCGGAGTCTGGAAAGACAAATGTCGGTATGTACAGGATGCAGATCATTGGCAGGAACAAAACGGCAATGCACTGGCAGAGGCATAAAACAGGTGCGGCTCATTTTGAAGCGTGGAAGAGAAAGGGAAAGTTAATGCCTGTCGCAGTGGCTCTGGGGGGAGACCCTGTCTATACATATGCTGCAACAGCTCCGCTCCCGGAAAATGTAAATGAATATATCCTGGCAGGATTGCTGAGGAAGAAAAGAGTGAAGCTTGTAAGATGCATTACAAACGAACTATATGTACCCGCCGACGCCGATATTGTGATTGAGGGATATGTTGATCCCGCAGGTGAGCCTGTTACGGAGGGCCCGTTCGGCGACCACACCGGATTCTATTCACTGGCCGACAAATACCCGGTCTTCAATGTAACCTGCATAACTCACTCCCGGAATGCCGTTTATCCCGCCACCGTAGTCGGGATTCCGCCCCAGGAGGACGCATGGTTTGCGCAGGCCACGGAAAGGATCTTTCTGACCCCGATCAAAATGGCCTTTCTGCCTGAGATAACCGACCTGCACATGCCCGACCCCGGCGTCGCGCATAACCTGGTTGTTGTAAAGATCAGCAAAAGTTATCCGGGACAGGGAATGAAGGCCATCAGCTCCCTTCTGGGGGCAGGTCAGATGATGTTAACAAAATATATTGCCGTCGTGAGCGGCGATGTTGATATCAGGAATTACAGGGAGCTGCTTCACAATATTATGATCAATACCTGCCCCGAAAGAGATATCGTCTTCACCAGGGGACCGCTGGATGTGCTGGATCATGCATCCGAAAACATAACCTTCGGAGGCAAGGCGTCAATAGATGCCACGATAAAGCTCCCGGAAGAGTTGGAAGAAAGAGGCCGTAACATGATGGATCCCGGAGATGTAACTTTTTCGTCTGACTGGGAAGGCTCACTTCTTGAGCAGGGCCTAATATCGGATCACAGCACCGATGAGTCCCTGCCTGTAACAGTTATTTCGGTTAATCCCTCGGAGAATCCTGATATTGTTTCTAAAGTATCTGCAGCAATCAGGGAGCTGGCTGATGAGAATATTTCGGGACTGATTCTTGTCGTGGATCACACAGCCGACGTGAATGACTACTTTATGACAGCCTGGCAGCTGCTCGGGAACAGCGACCCTTTAAGGGATCATGTATTGATAAACCCCTCGACATTGCTTATCGACGGTACCATAAAGCATTTCCGCGAGGGTGGATTTCCGCGCAAATGGCCAAATGTGGTGTGTGCATCCCCGGAAACGATTGCAGACATCGATAAAAAATGGGGACCGATGGGGTTCACGGACTTTTTCCCTTCACCTTCGGTCAGGTATATGAGGCTTATCCGGCCGGGGAAGGA
>CAYRQY010000066.1:4909-11223 GCA_964426435.1 uncultured Rikenellaceae bacterium
CATCTCAGAGGATGTTTCTGATCTTGTCGATTAGAAGGGCCGGTTGGTAGGGCTTGCTTATATAATCGTCTATTCCGGCCGAAATACATCTTTCCCTGTCGCCAAGCATCGCATTTGCTGTTATTGCTATAATGGGTACGTGTGATTCGGTGCCGGCTTCCATCTCCCTGATTTTCTCAGCAGCCACCAGTCCGTTCATAACCGGCATCTGAATATCCATAAGGATAAGGTCGTATTTCGAAGGCCTGAACTTCTCTATTGCCTCCTTCCCGTTTGAGGCTGTCTCTATACTGCTCACCAGGGGCTTCAGGGTCAGATGTGTGATCTTCTGATTAATAAGATTGTCCTCCACCAGCAGCATCCTTATATCCCTCAGCTCTTTCCTGATCCTGACTCTTTTGGCAGCCGCTTCATCCGGCTGAATCTTTATACCTGTCCCGGCATCCGGGTTACTGAACGGCAGAATAATGTTCATCACCGTGTAGTTACTGCCCGATTCCTGGCTGAAGCTCCCGTTTAACGATGATATAAGCTTCAAAGCATTAAGGTTGATAATTCCCTTTTCGTCGGTAAGCACTATCTTTCTGTCAGTCTGAACCCTGAATCCGATAAATATCTCATTCTTCAGATCCTTCTCACGCTTGAGTCCTATTGTGACCTTCACCGGATTACCTGCCTCCGCTGAAGCCTCGATGTTGTTAAAGATGTCAAGGAATATCTGCTTCAGGATAACCGGATCGCCGGTAAATTCCCTGTCGGTGAATTCCTTTCTGCTGAGAATGAAATCGATATTTGCACCCTCTTTCAGGTTAAAGAGTTCGATAGTGTTCTTAAGCGTGGGTATTATGCTGAACCTGATGTTTTTCCTTGGCTCGTACTTAATACTTGCAGCCGACTTCATCGTCAGCTCGTTTACGGTATTCACCATGTTGTTTGTTGAGGCGACGAATGTGTCGAGCATCTCCCTCTGCTTCTTCTGCAGATCGGTCGACATCAGCAGGTCGACAATTATGACAAGATTGTTGAGAGGTTCCCTTATCTTGTGCGAGAATACCGAAATAACATTATTGTGTTTTTCATTCTCAGTTATAGCATCATTCAGCGACTCCCTCAGGTTCCTGATGAGCCTTGAGGCTTTTCTCATTACCACCACTATCAATGCAGCTCCTGCCAGTACCATGCAGCCGGCAATGAGCCTTATACCGAAGGAGATCAGAATAACGGCAAGAATAAGGCACAACACACCGGCAACTGACCAGACCTCAAGACTTTTCATGTTACCTGAGAACGATTCTCCGGAGAGTTGATCTGTCTCCTCCTTTTTCGTATTTGTTACCGGATTGCCAATCATCGACATCTGTTTGCAGTCTTGTAAAAATATAAAATATATTGCAAACAGCACATACCTGAGCTTTGTTCCGTAACAGAAAAAAGAGTACTTTTGACAAAAAAGTATTAAAATTGGTATAAAATTTGCGCTTGGTATTTTAAATACCGGAGGAATATGAGGAGGATATTCTGTATAAGTTTTTTAACCCTTTCAGTGCTCTATTGCGTCTCTGCCACGTTTGTTAACGGGCAGGAAGGCCGGGAAATGGTGAAGTTCACTCCTGACTTCAGGTTCAGGGAAGGTATTTACATGAATTTCGAGCAGGTGAGGCTTAATAATCCGGTACCCAAGGCAAAAATCCTGACCTCGGCAGACTATAACGACAAGGATTTCTTTAAAAAGATCCTCTCGTCCGACAAGATCTACTTCTACGATGGAATGGGGCTCAGGCAGGAAATGGAAACAAGCTCGATCTGGGGGTATTCCCGTAACGGTGTCCTTTACATACAGGTGCAGGGAATTTTCAACCGGATAACTTATGTCGGCAATATCAGCCACTTTGTGGCGGATGTCTCCTACTATGACAATCGTTACTACAATTCCCCATATGGCTATTACGATCCGTACTATTCACCATACTACAGCCCCTATTCATCATATTACTCCCCGTTCTCCCGCGGGAGTTACTATTCACCCTACAGCCCCTATTATTCGCCCTACAGGCAAAACGCTGTCCGGAATGAGATGCGGCAGTACCTGATTGATTTCGAGACCGGCAAGGTAATTGAATACGATGTTAAGAACGCTGAGATGCTTCTTACAAAGGATGCCGACCTTCATTATGAATATATGAAACTTTCGAGAAAAAAGAAAAGGGAGCAGTTGTTTGTATTTATAAGAAGGTTTAATGAGAAGAATCCTCTTTATCTGCCGGCAAACTGAAATACAATAAATTAAGAGTATTTATTGATTAAACGGGATAAAACATTAGTTTTGTCTCCTGATGTTTATCAGACCAGTTGATCCGATGAAAAGAATAATTCTGTACACTCTTTTACTGTTTGCCTTTTCAGCTTTATATGCACAGGCTCCTTTCCCCAGCAGCGGTGAAATAAGGCAGTTTACCGAATCCAGGACATGTGTCGTACTGGAAAGCGATCCGTTTTCGCCTTTTAACCAGTATATAAGACAGGCGATGAAGGATTTCTGGACAATCACACCCTTTGAATTCATCAGCGGTGATGAGTTTGAATCGCGGCGTAACGATCCGGCATGGTCATTCATAATGATCACTGAGACTACCTTCGACAGGGATAAGACAAATTCCGCCTTTTATTTTATCAACCTTCTCCTGGGGAAGGATGTCAGGAAGCTTGGCGAGATGCCCGAGATATGTGCCGTTCCGCTTGCATTCGCTGGAGAGGAGGACCTGGAGTACGGATACAAGCTCGGGGCCATACTTATGTTCATGCAGGGTCATGCCAGGCTTATTTCTGAGGAACCATCGGCAACCGGCAGGCGCTTCCTTACATATTACAACAGGAATGTGCCAAGGGTGGCGGACAAAACGATACTTGCTCTTCAGGAGGACCTCTCACCGGCGATCAATACAGCAGACAGGATAAAGGCCGTAACCAGTCTCAGGATTGAGATTGTTGAGGAGGAGGAGATAATTAAAGCGGTGAGGGAAAAGGCTCCCAACACCCTGATCCTTCATAAGGTGGGTCCGCCGGCAGGAAGAAATGCCGGCTATTGCTTCAAGATGCTTATCGGCACCGACGATTCGGAAATGTATTACTATAACCAGCACAGGATCGACCGTAATAACCCGAATGGCCTTCTGCCATCCGACCTGAAGCGGCTTTCAAGGTTCTGACATGCATCATTCGGACGCCGGCACCGTCTTTTAATAAACGATTTAAAGTCATGAGAGAAATAAGGGAACTATCGGAACCGGAAAGAAACTGGGCGATGTTATGCCATCTTTCTGCTTTTGCAGGCTATTTCTTTCCATTCGGGGGTATTATCGGCCCGCTTATCTGCTGGTTGTCGCGGAAGGATGAGTCGCAATGGGTTAACCAGAACGGCAAAGCATCGCTGAACTTCCAGATGTCAATACTCCTCTATATGATCCTGGCCGCCCCTCTTGTCATTATCATAATAGGCATTCCAATAATTATCTTCCTCGCGGTGCTTGAAATAATATGTATTATTATTGCCAGCATAAAGGCATCGAAAGGTGAAGAATACAGGTACCCCATAACTATTCCCTTCATCCAGTAGCGGAGCCCATTCTCCTATTAGCTCAGAGCCCGGAGCCCGGAGCCCGGAGCCCGGAGCCCAGAGCCCGGAGCTCAGTGCAAGAACTTTCTCCTTTCGCCTTTGAGACGGCCATGAAGGCCGTCTTTACGGGGGCTTTTCCTTTCTCCTTTTTTATTTTTACTTTTGTCCTTTATCTTTTATTAAATGTCCAAACCGTCAATACCAAAGGGGACCCGGGATTTCTCAGCAGGGGAGATGCTGGGCAGGGATTATATTTTCGATACTATCAGGCAGGTTTTCAGGCTTTACGGTTTCAATCCGATAGAGACACCGGCAATGGAGAACCTGCAGACTCTCCTTGGCAAATACGGGGAGGAGGGAGACAGGCTTCTTTTCAGGATACTCGATTCCGGCGATTTCCTTTCATCGGTCAGCGATGATGAGCTGGCGGAGAGGGATGCCGCCCGGCTTTCACTGAAAATGTGCGGCAAAGGATTACGCTACGATCTTACGGTACCATTTGCCCGTTATGTTGTTCAGCACAGGAATGATATTGTATTCCCCTTCAGAAGGTACCAGATCCAGCCTGTATGGAGGGCCGATCGTCCGCAGAAGGGAAGATACAGGGAGTTCTTTCAATGTGATGCTGACATGATAGGAAGCGATTCCCTCCTGAATGAATATGAGCTTATCAGGATTACGGATGATATCTTCGGAAAGCTTGGTATCGCCGTTGTGATAAAGCTGAACAACAGAAAGATTCTGGCAGGTCTTGCAGCTTACATAGGGGAAGCGGAAAAGATAACCGATATAACGGTTGCCGTGGATAAGATTGACAAGAACGGCATTGAGGCTGTTAAAGAGGAGCTTAAAGGCAAAGGTATTTCTGATTCTGCAATCCGGAAACTTGAACCTGTTCTTGGATTGAAAAGCGGCAATGCCGAAAAGCTTGATGAACTGGAGAGTATACTTTCCGGAAGCCAGACCGGGCTGGAGGGTATTGCCGAATTGCGGACACTCTTTGGTTACCTGGGATCAGTAAGCCTGTTATCGGATGTGGAGTTTGACCTTACCCTGGCACGAGGGCTTAACTACTATACGGGAGCCATCATCGAGGTGAAAGCAAGGGATATTGCTATCGGAAGTATTGCGGGAGGCGGAAGGTATGATAACCTGACAGGTGTTTTCGGCCTTGAAGGAGTCTCCGGCGTTGGTATTTCATTCGGTGCCGACCGCATATACGATGTTATGAAACAGCTCGACCTTTTCGGGAGTATACGGTCATCGGGAACCCGTGTGCTTATAATTAATTTTGGTGAAGAAGAGATCCTCTATGCTCTGAGGATCTCTGATCTGCTCCGGAAGCAGGGTATCAGTACAGAAATATACCCCGATAGTGCCAGGATTAAGAAACAGATGTCGTATGCCGATTCCAACGGCATACCTTATGTTCTTCTGGCAGGGGAGGAGGAGATCAGGAACAATGAGGTTACAGTAAAGCTGATGTCGACGGGAGAACAGATCCGGATGACACTGAAGGAACTGGACCTGTTTGCCTCCAAAGGCTTTAAAACCACAGACTGATGGCTTTACAGTGCGGTATTACAGGGATAACCAATGTTGGAAAGACCACGATCTTCAATTGTATTTCAGGAACAAGGGGAGAAGTGAGTGCCTATGCCTTCAGTGCAACAAAATCCAATATAGGCATAGTGCAGGTTCCCGATCCGAGGCTGTATGAACTTGCAAAATACCAGGCTACAGGGAAGATAGTCCACACGACAATGGAGATTGTCGACATCCCGGGGCTTGCCCGCGGCTCAAGTCATGGTGAGGGTGTCGGAAACAGGTTTCTCGGCGACATCAGGAACACCGATGCAATTATACATGTGCTGAGGTGTTTCGACAGCGATGTCCTGCAGCACATCGACGGATCCGTCGATCCTGTAAGGGATATCGAGACCCTCGATTTCGAGCTTCAGGCAAAGGACCTCGAATCGGTGGAAAAAAAGATACTGAAACTCGAAAAGGCTGCCAGAACGGGGGATAAGGATGCAAAACTGGGATGTGAGGTTCTTTACAGGTACAGGGATCATATAGGCAATATGAACAGCGCACGGACCCTGGAAGTAAGAAATGAAGAGAGAAAGTATACCGAAGATCTTTTCCTTCTGACAATGAAGCCGGTGATTTATGTCTGCAATGTCGACGGGGGCTCGGCAACTACAGGTAACCGTTATGTGGAGGATGTAAGGGAACACCTTAAGGGAACCGGATCGGAGATACTGGTGATTGCCGGTGAGCTTGAGGCGGAAATAGCTGACCTTGAGGATCCTGAGGACAGAATGGCTTTCCTGCAGGATGCAGGGCTTGATGAACCCGGGGTTGATAAGCTGGTAAGAGCTGCCTACAGGATGCTTAACCTGCAGACTTTCTTTACAATAGGGCCCAAGGAGATAAGGGCCTGGACCATACGGAAAGGGATGAATGCCGCACAGGCTGCCGGAGTGATACACAGCGACCTCGAGAGAGGTTTCATCAGGGCTGAAGTGATCAAATACAGCGACTTCATTGAACTGCGCTCCGAACATGCCTGCCGGGAGGCCGGCAGGATGCTGATCGAAGGGAGGAATTATATCGTTAACGACGGAGACCTTCTGCACATAAGGTTCAATGTTTGATCCCTGATGACAAGGTCGCTTAAAATAATAGCTCTGCTTAT
>CAYRQY010000067.1:0-11177 GCA_964426435.1 uncultured Rikenellaceae bacterium
GTGATATGTGAAATGTGGGAGACATATGCCACGTGAATATCGTGATTTGCAGAGTTCATATATACTATCCTCATATTCAGCACACCGAGCATCCTTATCACCAGGTCGAGTGCATCGCTATCGCTCTTTTCGGGATCGCAGATTATTGCGGGCTTGTAATCGAAAAGCCTGCCCACGGCCGCCAGTGGTCCGGAGTATTCTGTACCTGCCATCGGGTGTGCTGCCACATACCTGCCCCTTGCGGGATGATTTTCGGAAGCGCGGGCTATGCTTGCCTTGGTTGAACCCATGTCGGTTACAACTTTTCCTGTGCCGGTAATCATACTGAGAATTCCCGGGAGCATTGAACAATTTGTGTCGACCGGGGTGCTGAGCACAATAAGGTCACTTCTTTCAACCGCATTCTCAAGAGTGTCAGTCTCGTCAACAAGGCCGCAAAGTTGTGCTATGTTCCTGTGCTGAATATTGTTATCCACTCCGATTATCCTGTCGGCAAACTCACGCTTGCGGAGGTCGATCATCATCGAACCGCCTATGAGTCCTATTCCTACTACTGCTATTGTCATGTTACTGGTTAATTGTTACTGGTGATTGGTGACTGGTTACTTGTTACTGGCTTTGCTCACCGTAGCCATGCGACGGTGGGTGATTTGTTACCGATTACTGAATACTGATTACCAATTACCTGTTTTCTATATACTTGGTTATCCTCTTTTTCGCTTCTTCGAGCATTACCATGTCAGCGCAGAGGGAGATTCTTAAATACCTTTCCCCGTTTGATCCGAAAATAAATCCCGGTGTTATAAAAACACCTGCGCTTTCGAGTATCTCTTCAACGTAAAGCTCACAATTAATTATATCCTCAGGTATTCTGCCCCAGACGAATAACCCGGTCTGGTTCCTGTCGAAAGTACATTTCAGGAGGTGCATTATCTCCTCAACCTGCCTGCGACGCTCAGCATACACCGCATTTATCCTGTCATACCATTCGGGAGGATTCTTAAGGGACTCGACGGCAGCCATCTGGACGGGAAGGAACATGCCCGAATCCATATTGCTTTTGATTTTCAGGATACTGTTTATGTATTCACTGTGTCCGGCAACCATTCCCACTCTCCATCCGGCCATGTTATGTGATTTGCTTAATGAGTTAAGCTCGAGGGCCACCTCCCTGGCTCCGTCGGATGCCAGGATACTGCAGTAATCCCTGTTCAATATGAAACTGTAGGGATTATCGTTGCAAATCAGGATTGAGTGCCTGTAAGCGAAAGATACAAGCTCATCGAAGAGCCCCGGAGAACCTGTAGTTCCTGTAGGCATGTGAGGATAGTTTACCCACATCAGTTTAACCCTGCTGAGATCTGTCTCTTCGAGTGCTTTCAGGTCCGGAAGCCATCCGTTCTTCTCTTCAAGGTCATAACAGACAGCCTTGCCGCCAACAATACCTGTAACAGAAGAATATGTCGGATATCCCGGATTCGGAATCAGCACCTCATCACCCTGATTGACAAATGCCATGCTTATGTGCATTATGCCTTCCTTGCTGCCTATAAGTGGAAGTATCTCATTATCAGGATTTAGTGTCACTCCGAAGTATTTCGAGTACCAATCGGAGAATGCTTTTCTGAGTGCCGGTATTCCTATGTAGCTCTGGTACCCGTGGGAAGTTGGTTTTGAGGCCGTTTCTGCCAGTATGCTGACGGCGTTTTCTGATGGAGCCTGATCGGGGCTGCCGATGCCGAGGTTTATAATACTGGCACCGGCTTTCCTCATCCGGTCTATTTGCTTCAGCTTCCTGGAGAAGTAGTATTCCTCTACTGTGTGTGTCCTATCTGCAGGTTTAACTTTCATAAAGCTTTTCTCCTTTGTTATAGATCCCAAGCACTTCGAGATTGCTGGTGTAATTTTCAATGGCTTTCCGGATCATCTCAATAGTGATGTTGCCGGGTAATTCCAGATCGAGATAGAACATGTACTCCCACTCTCCGTTCAGCCTTGGCACCGACTGTATCTTCGACAGGTTTATGTTCATCTCTGCAAGTATTACAAGGACTGCTGCAAGAGACCCGGGTTTATGTCCTGTGGCAAAGCAAACAGAGATCTTGTTGCCATTCCTGACGCCTTTCTCTTCGGGTCCGACTACAAGGAACCGGGTATAGTTTTTCTTATAAGTCTCGATGCCTTCAGCGAGGATCTCGAGGCCATAGATATTCGCAGCGGCAATGGGTGCAATAGCCGCAATTTTCTTCAGTCTGTGTTCGCTTATAATCCTTGCACTGCCGGCGGTATCGTCAGTCTCGACAAGGGTTATTCCGGGGTGCTGGTTCAGGAAAGTCATGCATTGCGCAAGAGCTATCGGGTGAGACCTTATCTGTTTAATGTCGCTTATGGACTGGCCGGTAAGCGCCATCAGGTTCTGCTTAACCCTGAGGTTGATTTCACCGAGAACTTTCAGTCCCGATTCACGGATCAGGGAGTAGTTATAGAGGAGGCTTCCCGAGCGTGCGTTCTCGATGGCCATCACGGCCACATCCGCTTCTCCTGTTCTTACTGCACCGATGGTCGAATCGAAGGTGGTGCATGGCACGATATCGATTAAGTTGCCTGCGTAAAATTCCCTTGCCGCCACTTCGTGGAAACATCCTGACTCTCCCTGTATTGATACTTTCATCTTCACATAGTTATTAAAAAGAAAGGGCCCCTT
Organism: uncultured Rikenellaceae bacterium; assembly: GCA_964426435.1. Classification (GTDB taxonomy): domain Bacteria; phylum Bacteroidota; class Bacteroidia; order Bacteroidales; family VadinHA17; genus LD21. Next base: position 2,705 of record CAYRQY010000067.1, read on the forward strand.
TTCCAGGGACCCTTGTTGCCATATAATCTTCTTATCTGTATACAAAAATCCCTTTATCTCTTCTTAAAATAAAAATAGAAGTAAGAAAAGGATGCGAAATAGTTGTATACAATATTCATGTTATCTCATTATTGGGTTACAAAAGTAATTTATTTTTCAAAACAGCAAATAAAAATTAGTGTTTTTTTGAATTTTATTGATTTTTTAAAGGCAATGGTTGTAAATCATGACCTGGCACCTGTACAGCCCGGCCGTGAATGCGTCTGGATGATAGCGTCCCCCGCTAGCGCGGGGCAGGCTCTACGGGACTACAAACAGTTCGTCTCAACGTTACTACTTATGCCTTGCGGAGAGGACCTCCTCCACTTCGGTTAATGTTGCTCCTTTTGCCTTTAGAAGGATCAGCAGGTGATAGAGAAGATCAGCCGCTTCGTTCAGAAAAAGCTCCTGGTTTTCATCTTTTGCTTCTATGACCAGTTCAACGGCCTCTTCACCAACCTTTTGGGCAACTTTGTTCAGCCCCTTCCTGAAGAGCCTGTTGGTATATGAGTCTTCAACCTGGTTATCAATTCTTTGATTAACAATATTCTCCAGCTCGTAGATGAACCCTTTTGCACTGGTCTCACCGAAACACGACTCAGTGCCTGTGTGGCAGACCGGTCCTTCAGGATCAACCTTAATAAGCAGGGAATCATTATCGCAGTCTGTCCTGATCTCCACCATATTGAGAAAGTTACCTGATGTTTCGCCTTTCTTCCAGAGGCGGTTTTTTGTCCGGCTGAAGAAGGTAACCTTTCCCTCTTCCCTTGTCCGGTTGAGCGCTTCCTCATTCATAAAGCCAACCATCAGTACCTGCAGTGTGGTATTGTCCTGTATTACAGCCGGTACCAGCCCGTTCCATTTTTCAAAGTCGATCATAACATCCTGACATTTATATTGTTTTTTGACAGATATCTTTTAAGGTCTGGTATCGGTATCTCACCGTAATGAAAAATGCTTGCAGCCAGGGCGGCGCTGCATGATGTTCTTGAAAAAACTTCCCTGAAGTGCTCCATTGTTCCTGCTCCGCCCGATGCAATTACCGGTATATTCAGCGCCCGGCTTACATCGCCGGTTATACCTGTCGAAAAACCCGATTTGGTTCCGTCAGCATTCATCGATGTCAGCAGGATTTCCCCGGCGCCCAGCCTCTCAGCCTTTTCGGCCCATCTGACTGTAAACAGGTCGGTGGGTGTCCGGCCTCCGTCGATTACCACCATCCATTCATTGCGGATAAAACGGGTGTCGATCGCCACCACCACGCACTGACTGCCGAAGCGGCCGGCAAGCTGAGTGATCAGTTCAGGAGACCTGACTGCAGATGAGTTGATTGAAACCTTGTCGGCTCCTGCACTTATCAGTACCGAAACATCTTCGATGGTATTGATTCCGCCGCCCACGGTGAAGGGAATATTAATCTCCTCTGCGATTCTTTCAACCAGCGATGCCAGGGTCCTGCGATTCTCGATCGTTGCGGTAATATCCAGGAACACCAGCTCATCAGCACCTTCCCTCACATACCTTGCGGCAAGCTCTACAGGATCGCCGGCGTCGCGTATATCAACAAAATTGATTCCCTTGACCGTCCGGCCCTCCTTAATATCAAGACATGGTATGATCCTTTTCTTCAGCATAGCCTGCACAGTTCCTTTAATGTGATCTTTCCCTCGTAGACTGCCTTGCCTATAATTACTCCCTCGCATCCTATCTTGTTCAGCTCATTGATATCCCTGATGGATGAGACTCCTCCGCTGGCGATCAGGTTTAGTCCGCGTATGCCGAGTATCTCCCTGTAGAGATCTGTTGACGGGCCCTCAAGGGTGCCGTCTCTTTCTATATCCGTGCATATGGCATATTGTACACCTTTTGAATGATAATCGCGGAGAAAAGTAATTATCTCATTTCCGGATTCTTCAAGCCATCCTCCGGCCGATACTCTCCTTCCTTTCGCATCGGCGCCAAGAATTATTTTTTCGGGGCCCCATTTTTCGAGCCAGCTCATGAAAAGAGGCGGATCTTTGACCGCGACACTGCCACATACCACCTGGCCTGCTCCGTGTCCGAAAGAGATCTCAATATCCTTGTCCGACCTGATACCGCCGGAGAAGTCTATCTTCAGCGATGTGCGGCCGGCAATCTTCTCAAGTATCCTGTAATTGGTCACCTTATGCTTCCTTGCACCGTCAAGATCAACAAGGTGAAGGTATTCCAGTCCGCTCTCCTCTATCTGGCGGGCAACTTCAAGCGGATCCTCATTATAGATCTTACTTGTAGCGAAATCACCACGGGTGAGCCTTACACATTTCCCTTCAATTATATCTATGGCGATAATTATTCTCATAGCTCAAGAAAGTTCTTAAAGATCCGTACACCCACATCGGCCGATTTCTCGGGATGGAACTGGGTGGCATAGAAATTATCCTTCTGCATGGCGGCGCTGAAGGGCAGTATGTAATCGCAGATTGCAGTTGTGGATGGTGAGATCTCGGCATAATAGCTATGCACGTAATAGACGTCATCCTCCATCCTGACACCCTTAAAAAGCTCTCCCTTTATGGCCGAAAAATTGTTCCACCCCATATGGGGCACTTTATCGTGGGGAGGGAATTTGTTCACTATTGCGTCAAAAATCCCAAGGCAGTATGTATCTCTCTCGAATGAATACCTGCATAATATCTGGAGGCCCAGACAGATTCCCAGGACGGGCTGCTTCAGCGAGATTATCACCCTGTCGAGACCTTTTTCTTTCAGATAGTTCATTGCTGATCTGGCTTCACCCACTCCCGGTATAATAACCTTCTCGGCACCTGCAATCTCGTGCCTGTCGTCCGTGACGATGCTCTCGTACCCCATTCTGATCAGGGCATTCTGTACTGACCTGATATTGCCGGCATTATATTTCAGTACTGCAATCACAGTTTGCCTTTTGTTGACGGAAGTGAATAATTCTCAGTTTTTCTTACTGCCATTTTCAATGCCCTGGAGAAGGCTTTGAAGATAGCCTCGATCTTGTGATGATCATTATCTCCCTCAGCTTTGATATTTATGTTACACCCGGCATTGTCGCTCAACGATTTAAAGAAATGGTAAAAGAGTTCCGTAGGCATCTCACCTGTCTTTTCACCTCTGAATGAGACATCCCATACCAGCCATGGCCTTCCTCCGAGATCTATTGCGACGGTGGCCAGGGAGTCATCCATGGGTAGAGTAAAGCCATATCTCTCAATTCCTTTTTTGCCACCGAGAGCCTTCCTCAGGGCTTCGCCAATGCAAATAGCCACATCCTCGGTGGTATGGTGCTGATCAACCCGAAGATCACCGTCGGCGACGATTGTCAGGTCAGTTTCTCCATGCCTGGCTATCTGTTCAAGCATATGGTCAAGAAAACCTATCCCGGTATTGATATCACTTTTTCCGGTGCCGTCGAGGTTTATTTCGACTGTTACCGAGGTCTCCGATGTGGAGCGTGTCACTTTTGCATTTCTCGGAACGGACTTAAGATACCTGTAAATTTCATTCCAGTCTGTTGTGCTGAAACAGGCAGATGAATGACTTTGACGGCTGAAGAATATACCCCTGCAACCCAGGTTCTGTGCAAACTGCAAATCCGACAGCCTGTCCCCGATGACAAAAGATCCGTCGAGGTCCACACCCCGGGCGAGGTATTTCACCAGCATGGCGGTCCCGGGCTTTCTTGAAGGTGAGTTGTCAGACGGAAGGCTCCTGTCAATAAACACTTCGCTGAAAATTATTCCTTCACCGCCGAGCACCTGAAGCATCTTGTTGTGCAGCGGCCAGAAACTTTCCTCCGGGAATGATTCAGTACCCAGTCCTTCCTGGTTGGTCACCATAACCAGCTCATAATCAAGTTCTCTGCATATTGCTGACAGGCCTGAAATAACACCAGGGATGAATTCAAATTTTTCAAAGCTGTCAACCTGCTCATCGTCAGGCTCTTTTAATATAGTTCCATCTCTGTCGATGAATAGTACTTTCTTCATTGATTCAGATTTTTCAGGATGCTTATCAGCCTGTTGTTCTCGTACCTGGTACCAACGGTTATCCTGATGCAGTTTTTTACCAGTTTGTTACGGTTCCTTATAATTATATTATTGTCAACCAGGATATTGTAAATTCTGTCGGCATCATCAACCTCGACCAGGAGAAAATTGGAGTCGGATGGCCAGATCTTTCTGACAAAGCTTATTCTCTCAAGATTATGCCTCAGCCTTTCCCGCTCCTTAATTATCTTTCTTACCTGATTCCTTACCTCATCCTGCATGCCAAGCTTATTCAATGCGCTCTTCTGGTTGAGCGTACTGATATTGTATGGCGGCTTCATCTTGTTAAAATAGTGTATAATGCGGTTGTCGGCGAACATCATGCCCACCCTTGCCGATGCAAGGCCGAACGCCTTGCTGAAGGTCTGCATCACAATGAGGTTCTCAAAATGGCTTGTCATTGCTGCAAATGACGGATTATCACTGAAATCATTATACGCCTCATCCAAAACCACCACGCCTTTAAAGTTACGTATAATAAATTCAATATCAGAAGGGTTGATGCAGTTTCCGGTAGGATTGTTCGGTGAGCAGATAAAGATCAGTTTGACCCTGTCATCCTTAAAATATGGCTCAACACTTTTCACAGGTATCTGAAAATTATCGTTGAGCGGTATTTTTATGATCTCGGTATCATTAATTGCCGCTGAGACCTCATACATCCCGTAGGAAGGGTGGAAGGATATCGCCCTGTCGGTTCCGGGATTGCAGAAAACCCTGAAGCAAAGGTCTATTATCTCATCGCTTCCGTTGCCGAGAAATATCCGCTCAGCGGGTATGCCCCTTACCCGGCTTATCACCTCCTTCAGCTCCTTCTGGTACGGATCGGGATACCGGTTAAGATCTCCGTAGGGATTTTCGTTGGCATCCATGAAAATGCCCTCCTGGCCCTGGAACTCATCACGGGCGCAGGAGTAGGGGATAAGTGATTTTACATTATCCCTGACCAAGGTGGTTATATCATTCATTTCTCAGACTTTTAAGCCGTACCGTAACAGCATTCCTGTGTCCGGCAAGCATCTCGGCCTCAGCCATCAGTTCAACGGCCGGGCCAATGTTTATAATTCCTTCCTCTGTAACCTCCTGAAAAGAGATCCTTTTCATGAAGTTTTCAACCGAAACCCCGCTGTAATTCCTTGCATAGCCGTTTGTAGGCAGTGTATGGTTTGTCCCGGTAGCATAATCGCCTGCACTTTCACAGCTGAAGTTGCCAAGAAAAACGGATCCTGCGTTAATGACTTCCCCGGCAACCGAAGAGGGTTCTGCTGTTGCGATTATCAGATGCTCAGGGGCATAAAGGTTACTGAAATCAATACACTCCTCAACGGAGCTTAACAGAATAAGAGCGCTTCCTTCAAGGGCCCTTATGGCAATCCCGCTCCTGGGAAGGGAGTGTATTTGCATTTCAATTTCCCGTTTTACCTGCCTGATGATCTCTTCATCGTCCGACAGCAGGAACACCTGGCTGTCGGGTCCGTGCTCTGCCTGTGAGAGAAGATCAGCGGCAATAAATTCAGGAATGGCCGTTTTGTCAGCAATTACAAGCAGCTCGCTTGGTCCTGCAGGCATATCAACCGGTGTGCCGTACATCTGGATCATCTCCTTGGCCTTGGTCACATACTGGTTGCCTGGTCCGAAGATCTTGTCAGCCTTCGGCACTGATTCTGTGCCAAATGCCATGGCCGCAATTGCCTGGGCACCGCCCGTCATAAAAACGGTCGTGACACCTGTAACCGAAGCAGCGTAAAGTATCAACGGGTTCACTTTCCCGTCACTACCGGGGGGTGTGCACATCACAACCTCCCTGCAGCCGGCAATCCTTGCCGGTATAGCCAGCATCAGGACTGTGGAGAACAAAGGGGCCGTACCTCCCGGTATATAAATGCCGGCCCTCTCAACAGGAATACTTTTTCTCCAGCATTTTACTCCGGGGGTTGTTTCGATAACAGGTTCCTCTGTTAACCTGGAAGCATGGAACTTCTCAATGTTGCTCCTGGCCAGGTTAATCGCCTCCTTCAGTTCAGCCGGGACATATTTTCCCGCTTCCCTGATTTCCTCCGGCGATACCCTCAGGCCGGATGGTCTTACACCGTCATACTTTTCAGAATAGTCGAGCAGGGCATAGTCCCCTTCGCTCCTTACCCTGTTCAGTATATTTCTCACTTTGTCCTCCAGTCCGGCCTTTTCGGTAAGTGCAGGTCTGAAGAGTGATTTCCAGCTTTCGCGGGGCGGATTGCTTAAAATCTTTATCATAAAACCATCTTTTCGATTGGTATTACAAGTATTCCCTCGGCTCCTGCGTTTTTAAGCTGATTTATCCTTTCCCAGAACTCATCTTCCTTAACAACTGAGTGCAGGCTGCACCAGCCTTTTTCAGCAAGCGGCAGGATAGTCGGGCTTTTCATCCCGGGAAGTATTCTGCATATCTCCGGTATCGCCTTTTCAGGAGCATTTAAAAGAATGTACTTGTTCTCCCGGGCATTTTTCACGGCTTTTATCCTGAAGAGGAGTCTCTTTAAAATATCCTGCTTTTCCTCATCCAGATCCCTTCCTGATACAATCACGGCCTGACTTTTCATAATAGTCTCAACTTCACGGAGTCCGTTAGAAAGGAGGGTGCTGCCGGAACTGACAATATCGCATACAGCATCGGCGAGTCCTATTCCCGGTGCTATCTCGACGCTACCGCTTATCTCCTCTATAACTGAGTTAACACCTTTTCCGGCGAACCAGTCTGCCAGAAGATTGGGGTAGCTGGTAGCTACCTTCTTCCCGTTGAAGAACGAAGCTCCTTCGTACGTTTTTTCCCTGGGAATGGCAAGGCTGAGCCGGCAATGGGCAAATCCAAGCTGTTCGTGAATGATTATATCCTTCCTCTTCTCGAACACCATATTCTCTCCGATGATTCCTGCATCGGCCACCTGCTGTTCCACGTACTGCGGGATATCATCATCCCTGAGAAAAAGTATCTCAACAGGGAAGTTCATGGCTCTGGATTTCAATACTCCGGGACCGTTGGAAATCATTATTCCGCACTCTTCCAGTAATTTACGAGAGCTTTCGTGCAGTCTCCCGCTCTTCTGGATCGCAATTTTCAGTTCACTCATTTTTATTTTTCCTTTAAGTCGTTACATAACAGCCGGGAACGAAAAAACCCGCCTGATCTGCTCAGACGGGTTAATGATATTTTTTTCGTTACCGCATATCATTTCAAGCTCGCCTGAGAGCAAGTTCTGAAATGATGATGATGGTATTTTTTTACTGGCACGGTTATAAATTGATGTGCAAAGATAGTGAAATATTAACAATATTCAATAAAACCATAAAAATTCTATCTGTCGCCCCGTCTCTCCCTCGCTCTCTCGGGTCCCAGCTTCCTCGCTTCCTTTCTCCCTCTCTCCCTCTCTCCCTCTCTCCCTTTCTCCCCCTCTCCCTTTCTCCCTCTCTCCCTTTCTCCGTTTCTTCCTCTCTTCCTCTCTTCCTCTCTTCCTTTCTTCCTCTCTCCCTCTCTCCCTTTCTCCATTTCTTCCTCTCTCCCTTTCTCCCCCTCTCCCTTTCTACCCCTCTCTTTAATTATATCCTCTCAGCTACAAGATCTCCCACTTCAGTGGTTGAGTATCCCATCTTGCCTGCCCCGAGGTCTTTCAGCTTGTTAGCAGTTACATCCATTATCGCATTTTCGACAGCCGCCGCTGCTTCTGTCTCGCCGAGATGTTCAAGCATCATCGCTCCGCAGGCAATTGCTGCCAGGGGATTGATTACATTCATGCCGGTGTATTTTGGTGCCGAACCTCCGATAGGCTCGAACATCGACACCCCTTCAGGATTGATATTACCTCCGGCTGCGATTCCCATTCCTCCCTGGGTGATTGCCCCGAGATCGGTAATGATATCTCCGAACATGTTGGTCGTTACAATCACATCGAACCACTCAGGATTCTTGACCATCCACATGCAGGTTGCATCGACATGGTAATATTCGCGGGTTATATCAGGGTATTCATCAGCACCGATCTCATGGAATGCTCTTTCCCAGAGATCGAAGACATATGTCAGTACATTCGTCTTGCCGCATAATGCCAGAGTTTTCCTCCTGTTCCTTTTCCTGGTGTACTCGAAAGCGTATCTGAGGCAGCGGTCAACCTGCATCCTGTTGTATACCATGTTCTGGATTGCAACCTCGTGGGGTGTCCCTTTCATGGTAACACCTCCCGATCCTGTATAAACATCGCCGGTATTCTCCCTCACAACAACATAATCAATATGTTCCGGTCCCTTGTTCTTAAGGGGCGTATCGACACCCGGATAGAGCCTGACTGGACGAAGGTTGATGTACTGATCCAGCTCAAACCGGAGCCTGAGAAGTATTCCTT
>CAYRQY010000068.1:0-11163 GCA_964426435.1 uncultured Rikenellaceae bacterium
TTAATGGCTATACGGTTGTACTCTGAAAAGTCTTCCCTGTCAAATTTCCGGGTGAGATCCTGCCTGCCCCAGTACCGTCCACCTGCACCAAGGGGCTCAGGCAATTTTGTCGGACTGACAAACTTGATGGATGAATTGCCTTCCATTACCTTTTCTGTTGAAAGGCTTATGGTTCCGACATTTTGCCTTTTCCCGAAGGAGAGCTCCCAGTTGTCAAGCGATTCTGCACCGTCGAGAAGAATCGATTCATGTATCTCCTTGTTATCCCATTTGTACTGAATACTGTTTGCAGTATCCATGGGCATGGGAATAAATTCGTAAAGGAATGAGCCGTATTCCGTCTCCGTTGTTTTCTCTGATGTACAGGAGAGTAAAGCAACCAAAACAAGTCCGGAAGCCAACAAAAGATTTTTCATAACAGGCCTGTTTTTACCTTGACCACCACCTTTTTAACTTCCCCCGGCTTGTCACCGGGAGCTATCTTTGGCTGATGAGCATCCTGAGGAAAGAATATCCCGTAAGAACCCTGGCGAAGTGTAACATAATCCCCTTCACCGCTTAATATTTCTATATCTTTCTCAGTATTATACACCGCTATTACATTCATATTGACCACATTGCCAAATCCTATCTGCTCAATTCCCTCGGCGATATACTGAACATCCGTATAGGTACGGTGGCACTCCCACTTACCTTGTTCCCTTGGTATTGACTGGTAGGTCTGAACAAGTGCAAACAGATTATCGCCGTCGATCTCATAGCGTCCGGGCTCCATAGCTGAGAAATCTGTTGTTGCAAGGTAATCAAGCGCCCTTTTAATCCGGGGAGATATGGCTGAATACAAATGCCTGTTTGTGATTGTATCTGATATCATAGTGTGAATTATTTAGTTGTTATATAATATGTTCCGAAGGTCAAAGTTTCAGGATTAGAATCAGATCCTTACAGGATAAAGCTGCCGCAGCTTCTGTACAAGGGTAACGGCATTTCTGACTTCCACCTCAATCTGTTTATAATCCTTGTTTTTTATGAGTTCCGACCTGATCAGCTGAGATCCCATGCCCACGCATAAGGTACCTGCTTTAAACCATTCGGTCAGGTTGGCTTCAGTCGGTTCAACGCCTCCGGTGGGCATAATGTGTGTCCAGGGCATCGGCCCCTTCACTGCTGCAACAAACTTTGGCCCTCCGACCTGTGAACCCGGGAATATTTTAACAACCTCGGCTCCCAGCGATTCGGCCTTCGAAATTTCTGAAACCGATCCGCAGCCAGGCGACCAGAGAACTTTCCGCCTGTTCAGGGCATAGGCCATCTCCTCATTCAGCAAAGGTGAAACAATGAAATTTGAATCAAGCTGAACATAAAGAATTGCGGTCGGGGCATCTACAACGGATCCCGTCCCCATAATAAGGTCAGGAAACTCGGAAGCTGCCCACTTATTGATCTGTTCAAAAACAATGTGAGCGTACGCACCCCTGTTTGTAAACTCAAAAAGCCTTACACCTCCCTTATAACAGGCAGAGATAACCTGCCTGCAGGTTTCAGCATCGCTGTTGTAGAATACCGGGATCATCCCGGTCTCTGCCATCTTCAGTATTACCTGTATTCTTGTAAACCGTGCCATAGTGATTGTTATTTTGATTCTGTATTTTTCCGTTTAGTATTATTCTTCTCCTTTCAAAATGCTTTGTACAATTACCTGGAAACACGACCTGAGCTGTCCCCTCCCATAAGTGCTTCAACTTCCTTCACTGTTACGAGGTTGAAATCTCCATGGATTGTATGCTTAAGACACGAAGCAGCAACGGCAAAATCAAGGGTACGCTGGTCATCGCCCTTAAAAGTCAGAAGACCATAGATAATCCCGGCCATGAAACTGTCGCCGCCTCCTACCCTGTCAACAATATGTGTAATATCATAAACCGGTGATTTGTAAAGCCGCTCACCGTCAAACAGGACTCCGTTCCATGTATTATGATTCGCGTTGATCGAACCCCTGAGTGTAATGATGACCTTCTGTGCTTTCGGGAATCTTTCCCTTAACTGCCGGCATACAGACTCATAGGCATCGGCTTCAACATTTCCGCTCGTTACATCAACACCCTTCGGATGGATACCAAATACCTTATCAGCATCCTCCTCGTTACCAAGGATTATATCACATCCCGCAACCAGGCCGGGCATAACCTCCGATGCCTTCTTTCCCCACTTCCACAGGTTCTTCCTGTAGTTAAGATCTGTTGAAACGGTTATGCCCTTTCTGTTTGCAGCATCAATTGCTTCCCCGCATACAAGGGCTGCTCCTTCGGATATGGCAGGAGTAATGCCTGTCCAGTGAAACCAGGTTGCTCCCTCAAATACATTATCCCAGTCTATCATGCCTGTTTGAATGGTCGCAATGGCAGAATGAGCCCTGTCATAGATTACCTTGCTTCCGCGGGCTACGGCGCCCGTTTCAAGAAAGTATATTCCAAGCCGCTCACCTCCAAAAAGAATATTGCCAGTCCCGACATTATGCTTTCGAAGATTCATCAGGCATGCTTTTCCGATATCGTTGTCGGGCAGGCGTGTTACATAATCGACATTAAGGCCGAAATTGGCAAGCGATATGGCAACGTTAGCCTCGCCTCCTCCGTATGTTGCTTCAAAATGGGAAATCTGGCTGAAACGCTCGAACCTTGGGGTGGCTAACCTTAACATTATCTCCCCGAATGTTACAATTTTATTCTCCATAATTATATAAATTATTATATATTAAACGATTATCATAAAAAGAAGCCAGATTTTAACGTTTCATAAGTTTGATTCTCATACTTTCTCTTCAGCCCTGATCTTTCCCTTACCTCCCCGATCGTCATTATCATCGACTGGAGGCCTTGTCCGCCAGTAGCTCGCGAGTGTTGAGCCTGTCACATTCATCAGCGGACCATATATTGCAGGTGCAAGTCCTACAGTCGCAATGTTGCCGATTGTCATCGCAAGGCCTGATGCCAATCCTCCGTTTGACATGCTTACCTCAAATGCCAGTGTCCTGCAGTCGCGCTTAGGCAATCTGAAAAGCCGGCCGGCATTGTACCCGAGAAAATAACCCAGAAGATTTTGTATTATGACAACCAGTAAAAGGGTTCCCCCTACAGTCAGCAGACTCTTCTGACCTGCTGCCGTGATCACAGTTACTATCACTGCTATGCCAACCATCGAAAGCATGGAAAGGATCTTCTTCTGTAACTTCGAATCACCTTTAAGATAGTATCTGAATATTACGGCCAGAGCCACCGGCAGAACAATCCACATTCCAATCGATTTTACGGAAGCCAGAAGATACCCGGAAAAACCTGTTTGATTTACATGCCAGTAAATAAGATTGGCAAGCATAATAGTAATGGCATAATACAGCAATTGCATATTTCTTTTACCTGCGCCTGTACTGCCGGCATTTATCAGATTAAAAATGAATCCCGCAATTATGGGGAAAATCATCATCTTGATAATATCCATCATCATGCTCCATACGTTAATCGCAATATACTGACCACCAAGAATCTTCATAAGAAACGGCGTGACAAAAGGGGCCACGATGGTAGTCACGGCGCTGACGGCAACTGCCAGTACAAGGTTTGCGTTGCAGAGCAGTGACATGACATTTGAAGCGAGCCCGTTGGGAACGCATCCGATCAGAATAACCCCTGCTGCAATTTCAGTCGGCAGATTCAGAATACGGACGATTAAAACTGCAGTTAGCGGCATAATAAGGTAGTGACCGAAGAATCCCACCAGTACACCTTTTGGCATTTTAATCACCCCGGCAAAATCCTGGAAGCTCATCTGCGATCCCATGCCAAACATAATGATCTGCAGCAGAGGCACAATAAGAACAGTAGTCTTAAAATTACCATACTGGACAAATAATTGAGGATAAAACATCGCCGCAGCCACAGCGGCAAATATCCACATAGTAAAAGACAATCCTTTAAGGGCTTCAAATCCCTTTACTGCAAACGATAGTATTATAAACAACCCTATTACCAGGAATCCTGAAGAGGCTCCGTGTCCGGCTATAACCATTATCAGGGCTGTAATCAGCAGAATTAAGCACAAGATCAACAACGACCTGTGAAGATTGAGTTTTGTCATATGCCTGTGAATAGTTTTTTTGGAGTCGTGTATGAGATTTCTTTATTATTTCCGATAGATCCTCAGCGCCGTATACGGCCTGGTGGTTAAATACCTGAACATACCCGGTTCTGCAGGAGGCTGACTCTCGATCTTCATGTTCCAGGTATCAATAATGTCGAGGTTATAATTACCTCTGCCCGGCAGGTCAATTTCGATAGCCTGGTCGGCATCAGCAACATAAATCAGATAATAATCAGCAGGTTTAGAGAAGATGTATATATTGTTTCTCAGGTTTGCAGGATTTCCATTATCAATAAGTTCAGGCTTCATTTCCTTTACTGGCGCCTGTTCCATAACCGATCTGAAGAACATGATCCTTTCGGGACTATCACCCGGAAGAGTACCTCCTTTTCCCCACCAGCGCACCTCAGCGGAATTATCAGAATCATTACTGAAAGTATCACCATGGGTTCCGTAACCTCCGCTCAGTCCGGCCATCCAGAAATAGCTGGCCATCTCCTGTGCGGTCAGGTTTCCCCATCCGCTCGGTACATCTCCTTCATAGCGCATCTCGTCGAAAAGAAGAGGCTTTTTATACTGTTCACGCCATTTAATGGCATTGTAGAATTGCGATGTCTGGGCACTTACATGTGTGATCCACGGACGGGAATGATCATAAAAATGATCCTCCGAATTATACCAGTTATGTATCCCCCTCAATCTTTGATGAGGGTCCTCCTTCTGTAGCAGGGTTCCTATTCCTTCCCAGTCTACCGCAACTTTAAGCCTTGGTATATCCCATTCATTCGCAAGCGACCACCAGACATTCCTGTAGGCCGATATCCTTGCAATCATGTAACGAACGTATTTTTCATTCATCTCAGGTCCCATCTCAAAATAACCCCATACATCGTATTCATGGAACAATATCACGTCAGCTTCAATCCCCATCTCCATAAGCTGCCGGACTCTCCTGTCGAAATTCTGAAAGAATTCGAAATCTGGTTGTGTGAAATCATTTTTCCCCTCTTCTCTTTTATACGGATAAACCCATGGCTCAGTATCGTTCCCGTACCTGTACCACTTGGGGAATACACACATCCTTATCTTATTGAAAGGAGCCTGTGAAAGTGTTTCGATGGTTTTATCCTGTATGCTCTGCTTCACGCTTGTCCATTGATAGGCAGTCGTCCCGACCGGATAGAAAGGTGTTCCGTCCGCATATTCAAGATAAAAGGTGTTCACAATTCTCACCGGACCATGGTTTTTCCCGGTGGGCTTTACGCACATAAACTTCCCATTTTTATCCGAAAGGTCATTAATATTGCTTGTGGTGCGGTAATTCCATTTACCACGTTCAGGGGGAGAAAACCTGATCCGGTAAATCCCGTTCCCGTCGTAAAAACCCGGTACCGTAATGTTCTTACTTCTGATGGTGAAAACTGCTGACAGATCAACATCCATGTATGGATTTCCATCCGACGGACCGTTCAATGTGATCTCAAGAACATCCCATTGCTCAATCGATTGAGTTTGCTGATTACAGCAGGGGAATGATAAAGCAATGATTAATAAGGCAAAAACTATTCTTTTCATTTCTTACAGGTTAGTTAGCAACCATAAAAATATTAATTATTTTAGTCATTTCACGGAATCTTGAAAAGATGACATCAAAAGAGCGTTTTGATTTAACGATAAACCACAAACAACCCGACCGGTTGGTGGTTGATTTCGGATCGACCGCAGTGTCCGGCATGCATGTAAAGGCGATTGAGAACTTAAGAAGGTATTACGGGCTCGGGCCAAAACCGGTCAGGGTGATTGATCCTCTCCAGATGCTGGGCGAAGTGGATGATGAGCTTATTGATATACTCTCCGTTGATGTGGTGCCTGCCAGGGGAACAAAGAACTCATTCGGATTCTATAACCACGAACCGCTGAAAGAATTCCGAACCCCTTGGGGACAGGTGGTCCTGGTTCCTGAAATGTTCAATACGACAACAGACCAAAACGGTGATATCCTGATCTATCCAGAAGGTGATACCACTGTCGCACCATCAGGACGAATGCCTGGCTCCAGTTATTATTTTGACGCCATCATTCGCCAGCAGCCCATCGATGAAGACAAACTCGATCCGGCTGATAACCTCGAAGAGTATGGACTGGTCTCTGACAGCGATCTGGTTTACTGGGAGACAACTACTCTGAAGGCACGTGCCACAGGAAAAGCAGTCGTTGCAAGCCCGGGAGGCACTGCCCTGGGAGACATTGCCCATATTCCCGGCATCAAACTGAAAAACCCCAAGGGCATCCGCGATATTGCGGAGTGGTATATGAGCATCCTGATGAGGCCGGAATACATCAGGACTGTTTTCGACCGCCAGTCGGAGGTGGCTGTTGAGAACCTGAGCCGTCTGAGCAGTGTTATCGGCGATAAAATTGATGTGATTTATATCTGCGGGACCGATTTCGGCACTCAGGATTCAACTTTCTGTGCCCCCGAACAGTTCGACGATCTGTGGCTGCCTTATTATAAAAGGATTAATGACTGGATCCACACCAACACAGGCTGGAAAACCTTTAAACACTCCTGCGGTGCAGTCGAACCGTTTATTTCACGTTTCATCTCTGCAGGCTTCGATATTATTAATCCTGTTCAGGTGAATGCCGCCGGAATGGATCCTGTTCTTCTGAAAAAGAAATACGGAAGGGATATAGTATTCTGGGGAGGAGGTATCGACACGCAGAATACACTGCCTTATTCAACTCCGGCGAAAGTAAGGGAGGAAGTGCTGCGCCTGTGCGATATCTTCTCAAAAGATGGCGGTTTTGTGTTCAACACCGTTCATAACATACAGGCAAATGTGCCGGTTGAAAACATCGCGGCGATGATCGGCGCAATCGGGGAGTTTAATGGGAATAAATAATAACGACAATCGCAATAAAAGGCTAATCAGAAAACCATGTCAGACTTTGTAACAGGTATCGACCTTGGCGGTACAAGAATAAAGGCAGTAGCCATTGACGGATCCGGAAAAATTTTGTGTCAGCATTACCAGCCCACTTACAGCAGCGATGACCGCTCCTGGATTGATTCAGTATCGTCAGCAGTGGATGAGATCCGCAGCAGGATCCGGGGAGAAAGCACTCTTATCGGGATATCAGCCCCGGGCCTGCCGAATGATTCCAATACCGCTATTGCCTATATGCCCGGAAGGTTGCCCGGCCTTGAGAACCTTGACTGGGGTTCTTTTCTGAAAACCCGGACATATGTTTTGAATGATGCCGTTGCCGCGATGATGGCTGAAGCGAGGTTTGGTGCAGCCAGAAACAAAAAGAATGCTGTGATGCTTACCCTGGGGACAGGTGTCGGCGGGGCAATACTTATTGAAGGAAAGCCTTACCAGGGGGCATTTGGCAAAGCCGGGCATATCGGGCATATGGTTATCGACAGTGCAGGTGATCCGGATATCGTGGGCATGCCCGGAAGCCTGGAAGATGCCATCGGGGAGTGCACTATCGGAAAAAGAAGCCTTGGCAGGTTTTCGACAACAAAACTGTTACTGGAAGCTGCTGCAAACGGCGATAAGTTTGCAGGTGAGGTCTGGATGACTTCCGTAAGAAAGCTGGCAATAGGACTCGCATCACTTACAAACATACTCTCCCCCGAAATGATCATTCTCGGCGGAGGAATTACCGAAGCATGGGAAGAACTGGCCGGTCCCCTTGAAGAGTATATGTCAGAGTATGAGTGGAGGACGGGAGGCAATAAAGCTGAGATCGCACGGGCTCAGTCAGGAGATCTGGCAGGCGCTGTAGGAGCTGCCTGTTTTGCACGTGAAGCATAGGAAATAAGGCAAAAGGGTCAGATTAGAAGATTGCGCCAGGGGATATTACCGGAAGGTTATTTTCTTAAATATCAAATAATTGCCTTAATAGAACAGAGATATCACATTCAACTTTCCGATTGATCTTCCCAAGTTTTCTTTTTATTAAAGATTTTGGAATTGTAACCATTTTATGTAATCGAATCACAGAATCAACAGTCAGTCCGGTTCCAATCCATTCACTGTTATTCATTTTAATTACATAATCGCTATCAATCAAATCATCTGGTATCTTACTTGAAATGAGAGCAATAATAATATGGTCATATTTGCCAATTTCTGAAGTCAGACAAAGAGCCGGCCTGACCTTTGAAGCTGAAAAATCATCAAACGGAAATGGGACCAATATAATTGCGTTTTTAATCATTAAATGGCTCTCCGTCTTTTAATGAGTAAATATTTTCCGCTGGGTCATTTAAGAAATCAAATGCCGGATTTTTCGAAATTGACTGCAGCCATAATTTTTCATCTTCAGGATTTATGTAATCATCATCCAGCAAGATTAAGACTCGAACGTTACGGTTCTTCTTATTTAGTGGATACTCAATTTTAAGATTCCCGTATTTATCAGTTTTAGAATTGATCTCTATAGCCTTCATTGTTTGACTTTTAAAACAAAGATAATGATTAATAAGTATTGGCTGAACAGTTGCAGAGGTTTTTTACAATTCATTACAAGAAAGTTGGACTGCTCACCAAATCCACAAGGTAAACTATGGATTTGAAGCTGATCCCTGAATGAAGACTAAGTCCGATTTCACAGGTACGGCTGTTCGAATAAGCCTTAGTGACATTCTCTGGCAGCTGAGCCTTCAGATCTCGCAAGCCGTGTTCATTTAATTCCGGATAGGTGAATCCCCTGTCGCCTGCAAATCCGCAACAGTTTGATTCAATAATGATTACATCTGAAGCACACGCCCTGGCCAGATTCAGTAATTTCCCTTCGAGCCCCATCTTCTTCATGCTGCAAACCGGAAAAACGGCGATAGTCTCTTTTATCGGCTCAATCGTCATGAAAGGCAATAGAAGGTCGTGTATGAACTCTACCGGCTCATAAAGCTTAAGTGAATTATTAAAATTCTCCTTCATTGTAAAGAGGCACGGACTCATGTCGCACAGCACCGGGTATTCTCCACCCTTGCTGGCCTTTAAAAGCGCTTCTTCAAGCTGCCGCGATTTCCTTTCAGCAGCATCAAAATAGCCTTTGCTTGAGAAAGCCATTCCACAACAGAGATCATTGAGGTTTTCAGGGTATATGATTTCATAACCACCCCTGGCAAGGAGCTGTGTCATTTTTTGGGTGAGCTGAACTTCCCCGTTATAGTCCTTCGAAACTCCCATCGACCTGTTTATACAAGAGGGGAAATAAACTACTTTCCGTGAAGAAGAGGAAAAACCACTCTCTTTCAGATTAACCCTGACAGCTCCTTTTGGCATATACGGGTTCCAGAGAGGGATCCTGTTGCCCGACAATTTTCTCAGGCCTGAGGTAATGCCCTTGAAAAGAGTCGTACCGAACAGTTTGTGAAACATATTCACCAGTGAAAGGGATCCCCGTCCTGCAGCGGTAACCAGACTCATATGGTCTGCTATCCAGTCGGCCGTCCGGTGATTCCTGCCAATGGAATCTGCCCGAAGTTCCTTGACTAGCTTTCCGGTATCTATCCTGACCGGACAGCTTAATGCGCATAATCCGTCCACGGCACAAGTCTGATTTCCGGAGTATCTGAAAGATTTTGAGAGTGATGAAACGAGATGAGGCTCTCTTCCCGTTCTGATGAGATCCGTGATCTCGCGGTAAACTGCAATGCGCTGCCTTGGTGTCAGAGTCAGTCCGGTTGAGACACATGATGGTTCGCAAAATCCGCATTCGATACATTTATCAATTATATCATTCGATACCGGAAGAGGCTTGAGGTTTTTAAGATGGATCCTGGGATCGTCGTTAAGGATCACTCCCGGGTTGAGAATATTAAGAGGATCGAACAGATTCTTCAACTCTTTCATAACATCGCAGGCTTCCCTGCCCCACTCCATTTCAACAAACGGAGCCATATTTCTTCCGGTTCCATGCTCTGCCTTCAGTGAACCTTCATACTTAACAGCGACCAGGTGAGCAATTTCCAGCATAAATTGCTCATAGCGGTCAACCTCTTCCTGCGTTCCGAAATCCTGGGTGAAAACAAAATGAAGGTTCCCCTCAAGAGCGTGTCCGTAGATCACAGCCTCTGTATATCCGTATTTAACAAACAGATCCCCAAGGTCTGAAATGGCATCCGCCAGTGTGCTTACCGGCAGTGCAATATCCTCGATTATCACAGTGGTGCCCGGTTTCCGCATGGCTCCGATTGAAGGGAACAATCCGCTCCTTACATTCCACAGTAGCATATATTCAGAGGGTACATCCGTAAAACGGACCGGGAACTCTGCAGGAATATCATTTATAGCCTTAAGGATTGAATTTATGTTTTCCCTCAATTCTTCCTGGCCATTTGCCCGTGTTTCAACCAGCAGTGCGCAGCAATTGTCATTGAGCCTTTTCAGGTAATCAGGGTATCCGGTTTCATTCTCAACGGCCCTGAGACCAGCCCTGTCAATCAGCTCGACAGCTGATACCGGCACTTTTGTAAGCACCGATACTGCCTTACATGCCTCCTTTACACGCGGGAATATCATCAGCGAACTCGCCCTGAAAGAGAGCTCGGTAACCGTATTAAGGGTGATCTCAGAAATAAATCCAAGCGTGCCTTCCGAACCGATCATCAGGTGCTCGATTATTTCGAAAGGATCAGTATAGTCAGTCAGGGCATTGATGCTGTAACCTGTTGTGTTCTTCAGTTCGAACTTCTTCCTGATCTTCTCAGTCAGCGATGAATTCTCCTTAACCGTTACTGACAGGCTATTCAGCTTATCAAGAAACTCTCCGTGTGATGACCTGAAAGCATTCCTGCTCTGTTCATCGCCGATGTCAAGCAGAGTTCCATCGGATAGTATTATTCTCATACTCTGAACTGTTCTCAGAGATGTCTTCTCTGTCCCGCTGCTCATGCCGCTTGCGTTATTGGCAGCTATACCCCCTATTGTTGCCGAGTTCACGGAAGCGGGATCGGGACCCAGCTTGCGGCCGTAGGGTGCAAGGATAGAATTTATCCTACCCCCG
>CAYRQY010000069.1:0-11159 GCA_964426435.1 uncultured Rikenellaceae bacterium
GCAGGCAGGCCCTAAAGGGGACTTATTTATTATTTGATGTCTGCAGACCCCCTATATTTGGGGGCAGGCTTTGCCAGCCGCAGTTCCGTGTTGTCGGGACGAAAGCCGGGGGCAAATAAAAAGGGTGCCTTTTAAGACACCCTCTTTTATTTCCATTAATAATTATTACCTGTAATCAGGGTTCTGAACCAGAACTCCCGGCTGAAGGTCGAGCTGGCCCTGAGGTATCGGCTGGAACTTATCCCTTGTATCGAAAGAAGCACCATCCATAAATGGCCTTATTCTGAGGTCCCCGGCTGCAAAAGCATTCAGGGTGGCTGCCATGTCTACTCTCATTCCTGCAGGGAGTTCATCCCAGCGCCTGAGATCGAAGAAGCGTCTGCCTTCAGTTGCAAACTCCAGTCTCTGCTCCCACTGCACTGCTCTCATTGCCTCGTCCTGGTTGGCAAACGGGGGATAGAGTCCCACATTATAGTTTGCCGCTGGCTGTGTCCAGTCAACATCACCATCTTCCCCCCACGGGTAAACGGATGCCGGAAGGGTGTAAATGTTAACTTTACCCATAACCATGTCATTACCTGCCCTTTCACGTACTTCATTCACCAAGTTACGTGCAGTAATCAGGTCATTTTCGAAAGCGGCAACCTCAGCTCTCCACAACAATATATGCGCGTACCGGATGTAACGATAGTTGTTGGCGTTGATACCGGTCTGCCATCCGGTTGTTGTAGAAAGTGTATAACGCTCTGCTTTGTTGAAGAAAGGTTTAGGTGCAGGCAAATACGGACCTCCTTCTGATTGCTTACGTACCCAGTCGCTTCCGCGGTTGATGCCCCAGTCTTTATAAGGGATACCCCTGCGGCTGACGGTAAAGTCAAGACGAGGGTCAACAGGATCTGTGGCAGGAATAAATTCATCGCCGGAAGCTATTCCCTGGTCGTTTTTAAGATCGGTGTTGTTGAAGGTATCGAATAACGGCAAGCCGCTGGCATCTACTTTGAAAGCATTTACCAGATTCTGCGAAGGCTGGTGGAAACCACAGCACATACCAATATCGCCGCCATGAGGCCAGTTAAGGCCAATCCCCATTTCTGCATTCAGGGACTCGTTATAATCATTAACACATGCCTGTATTTCAAATACTGACTCTTCGTTATTGTTGGTTGCAATATTGAAGTTGTCAATGAAATTAGGCATAAGTGAAAACTGACCGCTGGCTATGATATCACTAAGCAACGGTTTAGCCAGATCATATTTAAGCTCCTGCAGGTAAGCCCTTGCAGCAACTGCCATGGCAGCCCACTTTGTAGGACGGCCGGGCTGTGCCTGTGTGGCGGGAAGTCTTTCCCACGCATACTGAAGATCAGCAATTATGAAATTCAATACGGCATCGGGTGCATTCTCATTTGAAACCTGTGCAGGATCGGTTACATTTTCATCAATTATTGGAATCCAGTCACCAAATACCAGCCATGATTCAAAGTAGAAGACACCTCTCAGGAATCGCACCTCTGCCCTGAATCTGTCTGCTACGGCTGCAGATATTGTTCCTTCTTCCTCAGTAGTCTTAATTACCCGCAGTGTCTTATTCGCACGGTCAACACCCATGCCAAGATTGAGCCTCCACTTTTCAGCAGGATAGTTATTTGTGGTTGTTACCTCCCACCTCTCAATCTCGTTGACCGGAACCTGGTCAGTTATCTCAGATCCCTTATAGGCATCATCCGATGCGGCAGAGCCATAGGTCCAGTTCTGTATTGAGGCACCCCAGGAAACTGTCCAGAGAGCGCTGCCCTTTATCATCGCATAAGTCCCGGTTACCAGTGCATCAATACCTTTCTCGGAATAGAATACATTCTCCGACGTCGAGGCCTGAGGCACTTTAGTCAGAAATTCTTCCGAGCAGGAATAAATTATGACCACCAATATAAATGTGGTTAAAATTATCGCTAGTTTTTTCATATTACTCTTATGTTTAAAGTTTATTACATATTCATTATAAACCAAGACTTATCCCAAAAGTAAGCTGTTTCGAAGTCGGCCATGACCCATTATCCAGCCCCATACCGGTTCCGGTCCTGTAGAGTTCAGGATCCAGTCCGCTGTATTTGGTGAGTGTGAAAAGATTGGTTATCTGAGCATAAACACCAACGCTCCTTATCTGAACCCTGTCGAGCAGATTCTTTGGAAGACTATAGGAGATTCTGAGGTTTTTAAGCCTCAGGAACGAACCATCTTCAACAAAGGCTGATGAGGCGGTCTGTGAGTTTGAGTTCTGGTCAAGCATCGGGAGTTCAGCATCAGCATTATTTGACAGATAAGGACTTCCCCACGACTTGTAAAGAGCATCTTTGCTCAATCCTCCGTTAAACTGCCCATAATCTATCCACCTGGTCACGTAATTGATTATTTCATTACCATAGCTGCCATATAAGAACATATGAAGGTCAAAACTGCCAAATCCGAGATCAATATTGAGCCCTCCTGTGAAATCCGGATGCGGGTTGCCGATATATGTCCTGTCAGAAGGATTTATGACATCGTCTACTGCATCGGGTATACCATCGCCATTCGTATCAACCGTAAGCTGGTTCTTGAATTTGAAATGGCCCGGAGCATTATAGCTGGTCCCCTGGAAAACCGGGTGAGCAGCAGCTTCCTCCGCTGTCTGGAAAATACCTTCAACCTCATATCCCCAGAATTCAGGGAATGCAGTTCCTACCTGAGCACGGGTATATTCAACCTGGCGTTCGGATGAGCCGGCAATATATGTCACACCCGGGGCAAGTTTCAATATCTCATTCTGATAGTGTGAGATTGTCGCCTTCACGCTGTATCTGAACCTGTCGTTAAACGCTGTATTCCTGTAACCCAGTTCAAGATCGAAACCGGTATTCTTCATCTCTGCCACATTGATATAGGGAGGTGAGGCAAGTCCCACAACATTAGGTATCGGCTGCTGGAACAACATATCGAAAGTGTTTCTCTTCCACAAGTCAAATGCAACAGTCAGATTATTATTGAACAGCATGGCATCAACACCGGCGTTCATTGTTGTTGTTGTTTCCCAGGTTACGTCCGGATTACCGAGTGCCGAAGGCTGGAAGCCTGTGATTGCAGATGTATTTGATCCGTCAAGAGCATAAGCCGCTGTATATTTGTGAGATGCATAGGTCGTATAGGAATTGTAATTACCAATCCTGTCGTTACCCGACGTACCCCAGCCTGCTCTGAGCTTAAAGAAGTTGACCCATGGCAGACCCGACATGAAATCCTCTTCAGAAAGTGTCCAGCCAACCGAGAAGGCCGGGAACAGACCATAACGGGTGTTGGTACCGAATCTTGATGATCCGTCACGACGTATTGTTGCCTCGACAAGGTACCTGCCCCTGAAATCATAGTTCATACGGCCAAACATCGAGAACAAGGACCAGGATGAACCGCTTCCGTAATTGTCTTTGTTTATCTCACCCGAGTTAAGCCACATGTAGTTGGGATCCTCCGAAAAATACTGGCTCCTGCTTGCTCCCATGTTTTCATCATTGCTTTCTATTGCTTCTGTCCCGAGAACTACATTCAGTTTATGCGCATCGGCAAATGTGGCAATATAGTTAATAGTGTTGGTCCAGTTCCACTGAAGACCGAAGCTTGAGCTGGCATTATGTCCGTTGACCCTGTTGGGTTCTGAATGTTCGTAGTTGGGAATAGTGTAGCCCTTATAGTTCCACTGCCCGAAGTTATAGCCGAAAAGGCTCTTGGCGGTCAGTCCTTTTAAGAAGGTAATCTCTCCGTAGAAACTCCCGATGGCTCTTGCCCACTGGCCATTGTTATTCCTGGCGACAAAAAGGTCCCTTACAGGATTGGAGGCATTACCCATTTCCGGAGCTCTTGAACCGGCAAAGTTGCCGGCAATATCATATACCGGGATTATCGGCTGTGCCCTGTATGCTTGCGAAATAGGCGTTCCTTCACCGGACTGTCCAAGGTTGCCGTGTTCATTT
Organism: uncultured Rikenellaceae bacterium; assembly: GCA_964426435.1. Lineage (GTDB taxonomy): Bacteria > Bacteroidota > Bacteroidia > Bacteroidales > VadinHA17 > LD21. The sequence continues at coordinate 4,002 of CAYRQY010000069.1, forward strand.
ATATAAATCCCCTGAAGTGATTGTCCGGCCTTGAACCATTCGTTAAACTGGGCATCAGAATTCAATCTGAAGGTGTATCTTTTGAAATTGGTATGAATAAGCAATCCATTTTCATCCAGATAATTAGCTGAGAAAGCATAGCTTGCCCTGTTTCCGCCGCCTCTTACGGAGAGGTCATATTCCTGTACTACACCTTTCTGGTATATCTCATCATACCAGTTTGTTCCCTCCTTATTGGCTTTAAATATAACGTAGTCAGGATATGTATACAAATCCGGATTAACAGAAGGATCACCTTCCATCTTACCTGCCGGCAGAATATAGTCAGGTATCCTCGGAGTTGTCCCGGTTCCATACTGTGCGTGTGTCGGCGCTACGCCCCTGTTCTTGAAAGAGAGCCATACAGCCTCTGCATATTCCTGGGTATTAAGCAAATCATACTGGTTCGCGCTCATATGCATACCGGTTCTGAAATTGAACTCTATCAAAGGCTGCTGCCCTGTCCGGCCGCGTTTGGTTGTTATGAGAATAACACCGTTGGCCCCCCTTGCACCATAAATTGCAGATGAAGCAGCATCCTTCAGAATTGTTATCGACTCGATATCGCTCGAGCTTAAGTTGTTGCCTACACCTGAAGGCACGCCGTCAATAACATAAAGCGGTTCCGAGTTGTTAATTGTCCCAACACCCCGGATACGAATAATTGCATCACCCCCGGGCCTGTTGGCAGTCGATACAGTAACACCCGATGCCACTCCCTGCAATGAAGCAAGTGCGGCAGGTTCCTGTCTCATTTGAATCTGATCGGACTGAACTGTTGATATGGACCCTGACAGATTCCTCCTCATCTGGGTTGTGTAACCAACAACTACAATCTCTTCAAGGGTTGAAACACTTTCAATAAGCGTTACATCAACCGTGCTCCTCGAACCTACAACCTCTTCGGTTGTTGTATATCCTATGAATGAGAAAACAAGCACAGGATTTGGTGAAGTTACCGTAATGGTATATCGCCCGTCGGCAGTTGAAATTGCACCGTTGGTCGTACCCTTTTCAACTATGTTTACTCCGGTAAGACTGTTGCCGGAAGCATCTGTTATCCGGCCTGTGACAGTTCTTTGCTGATCGATGTCCGGGTAAGCATCCGCTACGGACAAACTTATTGTCCCGAACATCAAAATCATTATTATTAGTTTCATCATCAGTTTTAATCCCATCGGATAACCTGACGATGGAACAATCAATCCAATTTTTTTTGTCATACTTTTATCAAGTTAATGTTAAGTTTTACAAATTGTCCAGAAGAAGCAGATGAATTCTATCAGAAAAAATAGAATTTCATAAGCCTAATTGAGAAAAGTAATGAATTACTTTAGTTCAGGATAGGAAAGTTAATGTGTGGATTGTCTCATAGGCCTGAATGTTAGAGGTTTAATAATTAGGTTAGAAAGGGATCAGAACATTCCCGAAATTTCCGGTTATTAAATCACACAGACTATAACACAAACATTTTTATTATATTAATCGGAAAAGTTAGGCAATTTAAATGAATCATCCAAAAAAATAAATGCCTAATTTCAGTGAAAAGTTGGTCAAAATTTGTTTTTTCAACCAGATTCAATATATTTGAAGCACAAACGGCGACTGAAAGCACAATTGCCAGTTAAAGCCGCTATCCTGAATGCATTTATAGTATGGCTTTTGGGATGACTGGAGGGGATTTAAAAAGACAAAAACATGTCTTAGTTTGGATTTTATAATTTCCCGGATATCCGGAAACTAAAAATATTAAAGAATAAATTTTAAAATTTTCAATTAAATTACTAACCTTTAAATCTCTTTGCCTATGATTCAACCTACCCAGACCTAACCTAAGTGGAGCATTCTTCTGCTCCTTAAATCCGGGAATTTTATAACAATTATTATAGTAACCCGAATGTATTTTTTAACTAATTAACCTTAAAACGATATGAAGAAACAAAACATGAATGTTGTGTTTTTCAGGGCAATGAGAATTGTCATGAAACTAACAACTGCTCTTTTATTGCTTGCAACACTCCAGGCGTTTTCTTTTGCAGCCGTGCCTGACGACGTTGTTTCCTCAAGTGATATTCAGCAAAGGCGTGTCACCGGTAAAGTGACGGATGATGCCGGTGAGGCTCTGCCCGGAGTGAATGTCCTTGAAAAAGGAACGATGAACGGTGCCATGACAGATGCAAATGGTAATTATGCCATTACTGTTGCTTCAGCCAGTTCCACACTTACCTTTTCCTTTATTGGATATGTAACACGTGAAGTGGTTGTCGGAACGCAGGCTACTGTTGATGTCAGCCTTGCACAGGCTGTCTCAGCCCTGGATGAGATTGTTGTGGTGGGTTATTCGACCATGGCAAGAAAATCTCTTACAGGTTCCGTATCAACTGTAAATGCCGCGGCCATCTCTGAAAGTGCTGCTGTTAACCCGATACAGCGTATCCAGGGAAAAGTGGCCGGTGTGACAATCCTTAACCAGCACACACCCGGTGCAGGTGCAACTATCCGTATCCGCGGTATGACCACAATTAACGACTCCAACCCTCTTTACGTGGTGGATGGTGTTCCGGGTGGAACCTACTCACCCAACGATGTTGAGTCAATAACCATTCTGAAAGATGCCGCTGCACAGTCCATCTACGGTGCAAGGGCCGCAAACGGCGTTGTTCTTATTACAACAAAGGGAGGCCGTAAAAACCAGAAGGTGGCCTTTAACGTGAATGTAAGACAGGGCGTTAATGTCCCCGGAAAATTCTACGACTTGCTGAACACACAGGAGTGGGGCGAAATGTTGTGGCTCGAGGCAAAAAATGCAGGAGTACCCAATTACAGCCACCCCCAGTATGGCAGCGGAGCCACACCCGTGATACCTTATTACATCTACCCCACAGCAGCACCAATGGGCGACCCGCGGGCAGATATGTCATTGTATGACAACAAACTGGCTATCGAGGATGGAACCGATACATACCTTATTACAAGAGCCAGCGTCCCGGGAACAGACTGGTTTGGCGAAGCCACACGGAACGCCAGCTATAAAGAGTATACCATGGACGTAGCAGGTGGTTCACAGAACACCTCCTATGCATTCCTGATGGGCTACACGCATGATGAGGGTATATTCAATTACACGGGTTTTGAAAGATATAATTTCCGTACCAATATCTCTTCATCACCTACAGACTGGCTGAGTGTCGGAACAAACATCGGGGTGCAGTATTATACCAGTTACGGACAGCAGAACGACAACTCTGAATCATCGCTTGTCTCATGGTCCTACAGGATGCCGCCGATAGTGCCGGTATATGATGAGGGTGGAAACTTCGCCGGATCACGGCCAACCAGCATGGGTAACTCGCAGAGTGTCATGCACCTTCAGTATTATAACCAGTGGGATAACACAAAAAGGCTGACTGCCAGCGGTAATGCTTTTCTACAGTTGAATCCTGTCAAAGGCCTCGCACTCAAAACCCTTATTGGGGTTAACACTTATGGCCAGAAGTCTCAGGATTATGGCTTTGTTAATGTTGCCGATGCAGAAAGAGGGACTTATGATTCATATTCCATAGGCGGAGCTTTCTCTCTTAACTGGACCTGGACAAACACGATCGAGTATTCTCTCGTATCGGGCCAGCATAATATTAAGGCTATTGCAGGAACTGAGGCTTATGATGCTAACTCCAGCAGCCTGAGTGCAAACCAGTCGTGGTTTCCTTTCAAGAATATCAATTACATGACACTGGGAACCGGTTTGCGTACTTTCGGAGCTTCCGACGGTTACAGCGAGTACAGCCTCTTCTCCATTTTCGGACGTGTTAATTATCAGTTTGCTGACAGGTACCTGCTGGAAGCAGTGGTAAGGCGTGACGGCTCATCACGTTTCGGTAATCAGAAGTTCGGAGTCTTCCCTGCATTCTCCCTTGGATGGAGAGTAACGGAGGAGGCTTTCATGGCTTCTGCCAAATCGTGGCTTAATGAACTGAAGTTACGTGTTGGATACGGTGTGGTTGGTAATGACCGCATGGGTAATTATAACTCCTACACAAATTTTGCATTCCACGAATTTCATGCAAACTACCCCCTTGGCGGCAGTAACAGTGCAGCAAATACCGGATTCCGCCAGTCAACATTCGGAAACGCCGATGTAAAATGGGAGACAACCACCACTGTTAACGTTGGTGTTGATGCAACATTGCTGAGCAACTTTACTGTAAATCTCGACCTGTGGCAGCGTACCACCGAAGATATGCTCTATCCGAAACAGCTGCCTCTTGTACTAGGGACAGCCAGCCGGCCCTCCATCAACATCGGTTCAATGAAGAACACCGGTTTCGATCTGGAGATAGGCTACAACAACAGCGCACTGAACGGAGATCTCACCTATAATGCCGGACTGGTATTCTCGCGTTATGTGAATGAGCTCGTCAAGCTTACCGATGTGGAGTCTGACTTCTACCAGGGAAGCTCCTACCGTGAAAAACCCTACACAAGAACCCAGACAGGAAGGGCATTCCCTGAATTCTACGGGTATATTGTCGAGGGGATTTTCCAGTCGCAGGCAGAGGTTGACGCATGGCCGAAAGCGTTCGGTGAAAACGGAACATATAACGCCCCCGGACATTTCAAATACAAGGATGTTGACGGTAACGGCTGGATCGATGCCAACGACCGCACATACATCGGGTCACCTCATCCCGATTTCACTGCAGGTCTTAGCCTGAGTATCGATTATAAGGGATTGAGTGTTTCCACGACCCTTTATGCTTCGGTCGGTAACGATATGGTGAATTATGTCAGCCGGTTTATTGATTTTACACAGTTTGCATCAGGAAAAAGCAAAAAGAGGCTCTATGAATCATGGGGCAGTCCTTATCTCTCAGATAACAGGGACGCCACGATGCCGATCATTTATAACAACGACACACCGCACCAGGAGCCTTCCACCTTCTTCCTCGAAGATGCTTCCTTCCTCCGCATGAAGAGCCTCAGGATAGGTTATGACGTTAACAGACTTCTGAACAACAGGTTCAATTCCCTTCAGCTTTATTTCCAGGGTTCAAACCTGTTCACTATGACCAAGTACTCAGGGCTGGATCCGGAAATATCCTCCGGAGGTATCAACATGGGAGTGGATTCAGGCGCATGGCCAACACCGCAGCAATTCCTCTTCGGGATCTCCTTCGGCCTTTGATGTTTGAATTATTATGAATAATTAAAAACAATAAATATGAAAAAGACAATCAAACTATTATCATTGACTCTGCTTCTCGGAAGTCTGCTGATGATATACTCCTGCAGTGATGAGTTCCTTACCAAGGAGCCCCCGGGTGTTGCGGCAGGATCAGTAATGAAGACTCCCGAAGGTATGGAGACACTTGTGGTAAGTGTATACGAAAGGATGGTCGGACAGCAGTCGATGTTCGGAGCTGCAATGGGCAGCGACTGGACCTATGCAGGCGGATGTTCCGACGATGCCTACAAGGGTACATCAGCTGGTGACCAGAGTAACTATAACCTGATCGAGAGATATGAGGCACTTCCAAACAACCCTTATATGGAAAACAGATGGAACGCCTGTTACGACGGGGTTGCCCGTGCCAACGTGACTCTTGAGTTTCTTTGGGAAACACAGGCAGGTCCGACACCTCTGCCTGCTGCCAGAGCCACGGAAATGGAAGGAGAACTGAAGTTTCTGAGAGCATGGTTCCATTTCCAGGCAACCAAGATCTTTGAAAAGATCCCTTATATTAAAACTACCGTGGAACTGGGTGATCTGGCTCCCGATAAAGTTCCGAACACCGATGAGGGATGGGATCAGATTGAAGCTGACCTGCAGTATGCAATAGATAATCTGCCTGAAACAAAAATCAATGGTGAGGTAGGGCGTGCTGACAAATGGGCCGCCATGGCTTATAAAGCCCAGGCTCACATGTACCAGAACGAACTCGGACAGGCAAAAACACTGCTCGATCAGATAATCACCAGCGGCAAATTCAGCCTTGCACCTGAGTTTTCCTGGAATTTCGACATGACACATGAGAATAATTCCGAATCAATTTTCGAGCTTCAGTGCCACACAACCGGAACGGCCCATTCTGCCGTTCACGGGTCGGGATGTAATTTTCACCAGAAGGGTCCTGCAAGCTGTGGCGGATGGGGTTTCTATCAGCCATCACAGTGGCTCTTCGAAGCATTCCAGGTTGATAACGACGGACTTCCCAAACTCGATGTGGCTGACCGCGTTGCTCTTGCCTCCGACATGGGTGTAGGGAGCGGGGATGACTTCACTCCAACACAGGAACTTCTTGATCCGCGTGTTGACTGGATCATTGCACGCCGTGGCGTCGACTTCCTGGGCTGGGGAATCCACCCGGGTAACGACTGGATCCGTGAACAGCCCAACGGTGGTCCCTACATGTCCAAAATATTCATGCACAAGAAGGAAGAACAGGGGCTGAATGCTTATGGAACCGGCTTCTATAATGGCAAAAATTTCAGGATGCTCCGTTATGCAAGCATCCTCCTCTGGAGAGCTGAATGTGCTGTGGCAGATAACCAGCTTGACCTTGCCAGAACCTACGTGAATATGGTACGTGAACGTGCAAAGAACAGTACTCCCGTTATGGGCTTATGCACAAGCACAAGCAACCTTGGCTCAGATCCTGTTGTTGACTGGGATCAGCCGGCTGCAAATTACCTGGTGGAGACTTATCCCGATGTTGCCGGAGCATATCCTTTCGATAATGCAGCCAACGCAATGTTGGCTATTCAGGAGGAGACCAGGCTTGAATTCGCAACTCAGAACCACAGGTTCTTCGACCTGAGGCGCTGGGGAATAATAGCTCCGACACTTAATGCCTATATCGCGCATGATAAGAATGTCAGATCATTCCTGGCAACCGGAACAGTGGTGTTCAATGCAGCTGAAGACGATTACTGGCCAATACCACAGAGCCAGATCGACCTTCAGAAAGGTGTTCTTACACAAGACGCTGCTTATTAATATTTAATTAATATTGGGTAGTATAAAAAGAGACGCGCGAATTGCGCGTCTCTTTTTTTTTGCCCCCAACCCACTGGTGGTTTGCCCCCAAACCCCTGCCTGCACTGACGTTTCAGCAGGCA
>CAYRQY010000070.1:0-11113 GCA_964426435.1 uncultured Rikenellaceae bacterium
GGTCGCTGAGGTAGACAGGCTTCTCGACCAGGTTGGACTCCTGGAGGTGCGCGACAGGCAGGCCAACAAGCTCTCAGGAGGCATGAAACGACGACTGGGTATTGCCCAGGCGCTTATCGGGAATCCAAGGATACTGGTTGTAGATGAACCGACCACAGGACTTGACCCCGATGAGAGAATACGATTCAGGAATATACTCTCCGACCTGAGCCGCAATGAAGTTATTATAATACTTTCCACCCATATCGTGGGCGATATCTCGTCCACTTGCCAGGGTATGGCACTACTGAACAAGGGAGAGATGGTATTCTCAGGATCACCCGAAAGCCTTGTCAGACAGGCTGAAGGACATGTATTCAGGCTTTCCCTTACACCCTATGAATATGAAAAGGCGAAGGAGCAATATAACGTGATCTCGACTATACCGGTTGAAACTGGGTGGGAAGTGCAGGTCGTCTCCGACGATCCCCCTGTTTACAACTCTGTTGCAATACCGCCCGACATCGAGCATGCCTACGTTTATTACATGGAACATAAGCTTCAGACATCGCTGACGGAATAAGACTGCAGGATTATTATGGCATTTCTTCACAATATAAGAACCATTGCACGCTATGAAGCCAGGACACTGAGAAGAAGCTGGTTTTTCAGGCTCTTTGCCATCGGGGCACTGTTTATTTTCACTTCAATGAACATAGGCCTTTTCTCCCCTGTGGGGGATGAGCCCTGGGAGCTCGTGGCTATCCCCTCTTCAGTTCCGCTGATAACCCTTTACCTTCTCAATATCGGTCAGGCCCTTATAGTGATATTTCTTGCGGCCGACTTCCTGAAAAGAGATAAGAAGCTTGATACCAACGAGGTGCTCTATACACGGTCCGTCTCCAATCTGGAGTATATAACCGGGAAAACCTGGGGGATCCTGCGCCTCTTCATCGGACTCGATATCCTGATCCTTTGTATCGGGCTGCTTATGAACCTGATATCAACAAGAATGTCCATTGAAATATCAGCCTATCTGTGGTACCTTTTAATAATATGTGTTCCGACTATTATTTTCAGCCTGGGACTGGCTTTTGTGTTAATGTCGCTGATAAGGAACCAGGCAATAACGTTCATGCTTCTGCTTGGCTATGCCGCCCTGAACATGTTCTACCTGTACCACAGGGCAGACTCTCTGTTCGACTATATGGCATTTGGCTTCCCCGTTTTCAAATCCGGGATCATCGGATTCGACAACATTCCGGTGATAATAACCCAGCGACTTATGTACTTCAGCCTGGGGATGTCCCTTGTAATGGCAACAGTGCTTCTCTTCAGAAGGCTTCCGCAGTCAAAACTGCAGAGGGGGCTGAGCTTTGCAATGATGCTCCTTTTTGCTTCATGTGCAATAGCATGCACTGTAAATATCTATAAAGGGTACAGGGAGAGGCTGAGGGATAAGAGCCTGGTGATTGAAACAAACCGGAAGTACGAAAAGCAGAATTTCACTTCGCTTACCGATGCCTCGATTCAGGTTGAGCATAACGGCACCAGGGTCAATGCATCTGCAACACTCAGTATAATCAACGACAACAGGGAAGCAGTTGGCACCTACCTTTTTTCACTTAATCCCTCTCTTGCCGTTACAGGAATCACCTCGGGAGGAAGGAGGCTCCCCTTCAGGAGAGTTAACCATATAATCGAAGTGGACCCGGAGGAATCACTCCTTCCGGGCAATTCGGATACCCTGACAATAAATTATTCAGGAACTATCAGTGAATCATTCTGTTATCCAAACTTCACCGATAATATCAAAGATAATCCCTACAGGGTGGAGATGCTGAATGTAAACAAAAGGCAGGCATTCCTTACCGATGATTATGTTCTGCTCACCCCTGAAACTCACTGGTACCCTGTAACTGGTCTCAATTTCTACCCTGCCAGCCCGGCCAGGATAAAGACAGATTTCACCATGTTTACTCTAAGGGTAAGAACAAAACCGGGACTGACAGCGATTTCTCAGGGTATGGGCGCCACTGAGGAGGGTGAGTTCGTTTTCAATCCTGAATCCCCTCTCACTGGCCTAACCCTTGCTATCGGCAACTATGTGACCGACACAATGAAGATCGGGTCAGTGGTTTATATTACCAGCCATTTCCCCGGAAACGATTATTACAGGCAGGATCTGGCCGAATTGAAAGACACCCTGTCCCACCTTGTTTCGGGCATTATGAGGGAACTCGAGACAAGTTTTTCGGCAAAGTATCCCTTTACCACCCTGACACTTCTGGAGGTGCCCGTCCAGTTCTACTCCTATCCGAAGAACAGCACACAGACAAGGGCCGAATTGCAGCCATCCCTGATACTGCTGCCGGAGAGGCTCGCCACAATTCAGAATGCCGGATTTGGCAAGCAGTTCACCCGTCAGAAGAGAAGGATGGCAAGGAGCAGCCAGGTCATAACTGACAGGGAACTGCAGGTCCGGATCTTTAATAATTTCATCCGAAACACATTCATTAGCGGGCAGAACTTCAGGTTCGTAAACGGTGTAGCTTTTAACGAACCAACCCGCTATCGCCTGGGGCCAAGCTTTTATTTCTTCAGGAATAATTTCTATTCTTCTGAATATCCTGTAATTAATGCTGTATTTGAAACTCATCTTCAGAAGGTTGAGATACCCGGGCAGGCTCCCGGCATGACATCGTTTTTCGGCAATCTGACCGAAAACGACAGGGCAAACCTGATTCTCAGGGAAAAGAGTTTCAGGGAATTGCTTGAGAGAAATCCCGGAGGTGACACGATCAGAAGTGTTCTGACTCTTAAGGGCGACTATCTGTTCAACCTCCTGAGGTCAAGGGCGGGGAGCGTGGAATTCAATGAGTGGTTCAGAAGCTATATTGACCTTAACAAATTCAGGAGGATCGACATATTGAAAATGAATTCAGATATCAGGGAACGTTTCGGCTTTGAGTTCTATCCCTTTCTCGATGAATGGTTTAATGGAACAGAACGGCCGGGATTCCTGTTTACCGGCCTTCAGGCCTCTGAAATCATCGTGGGAGACAGGTCGAGGTATCGTGTCACATTCATAGCCTCAAATCCTGAATCTGTGCCTGGATTATTCAATGTCGCCTTCAGGACGGGCACCGGCCCCGGTGGCATGGCAGGCATGTCCATGACAGAAATGAGCGGGCAGCGCGGCGGATTTTCAATTGCCGTGCAGGGAAGGGGACTGGAAGCTTCTGATATCTCAAGGATAGTATGGATGGAACCCAATGAGACCAAAAAGATCAATATTGTTCTTGATGCCCGGCCAAGAGCCGTGCTGGTCAACACCCTTCTTTCAAAGAACCTTCCCGGTGAACTGACAATGCCGGTTGACGAGATAGTCAGATCGAGAGAACGGCCCGTGGATATACCTGATGAGGAAATACTTAAGTCATTTCCCGATCAGAACAATCCTGGCGAGATCATAGTCGATAATGAAGACCCCGGGTTCAGTGCAAGCCTGCACCTGACCGAAAGTCCACTGAAAAAATTACTCGGCATTAGCAGCAGCAACGGGCAAACCTACCAGCAGATAAGGATGATGAATGCACCTGAATACTGGCAGCCGGTGGTGCAATCCTCCTATTATGGCAGGTTTGTGAGGTCGGCACTCTATACCCGCGGCGGGACCGGAGACAGGACACTCACATGGAACGCAGTGATTGACAGGCCGGGATATTACGATATCTATACATACGTGGGCAAGACCATCGACAGAATGATGATAACAACGGGAAGAGCAGGCGGAGGACCGGGAGGCGGTCCCCCCGGAGGACCCGGACCCGCTTCGCAGCGACAGGGCGAATCGCCTTTTAAGGATATGCATTTCAAAATATATCACGACGACGGGGTTGAAGAGATAACGCTTGATTATGAGAGTGCCGAAGGAGGATGGAATAACCTGGGACGTTACTACCTCTCTTCCGGCAGCGCCAGGGTTGAACTTACAAACCTCTCTTCCGGCCGTGTAGTTATCGGAGATGCAGTTAAATGGGTTTTACAGAATTGATGACAGCAGTAAAGACAGTAAAGACGGGTCTCAGACCCGTCTCAACAAGAACCACCGGATTAAACTCAAGATATCTGATAATATGAAAACAAGAGTTAGAAGTTACATCAGAAGCCTGCTGATAATGACCGCATTACTGATCTGCGGCATTTCAGGCTCTTTCTCCCAGTCGGGGCTGACCCTGGAGCAGGCCCTTACTGTGGCCGAGACAAACAGCCCGTCGATGATGAGGACAAGACTGAGCCTTATCAGAAGCCAGGAGAACCTGAATGCACAGAATGCAGCGCTGAAGTCAAGTTTTTCACTTACGGTAAATCCCATAGGTTATTCACAGAACAGGGCTTTCAATGATCTGATATCCAAATGGAACACCACACGAACAACCGAGAGCTATGGTCTCTTCACCATTTCGCAGCCAATAGTGCTTACCGATGCCAGGCTGTCGCTTGTTAACCGGTTCGGTTACAAGGATTCGTACAGCGAGTATACCAACCAGACATCAAAGGGTTTCAGCAATAACCTCTCCCTTAATCTCGATCAGCCGCTCTTTACGTACAACAGGACTAAAATGCAATTGCAGCAGCTTGAGCTTGCACTCGAGAACTCACAGCTCAATTATGCCATTCAGCTTCTGGCTCTCGAAAGACAGGTTGCACAGGCTTTCTATTATGTTTACCAGCAGCAGCAGAGCCTCGAAATATCAAACCAGGCTTACATGAACATGCAGCAGAGCTATAACGTGATCAAGATCAAGGTGGATGCGGGTATCTCAGCCCGCGAGGAGATGTTCCAGGCTGAGCTGAACCTTTCGACAACACGGTCGGATTATGAGAACAAGCAGGTTTCGCTCGAAAATGCCAAGGACGATTTCAAGATACTTATCGGCATGAGCCTGTACGACGATTTCATAGTACTGCCCGATATATCAGTCGATACAGTGCATATAGATATCGCTTTCGCTATCGATCAGGGTCTCAGCAGCAGGATGGAACTAAGGCAGAGAGCGATATCCATAGAAAACTCAGAGTTCGAGCTTATACAGACAAAATCCCTGAACGAGTTCAGAGGCTCTCTCGGTCTCTCTGTGGGACTCTTCGGCGATAATGAAAAATTCGGAAATGTCTATCAGAACCCCACCGATAACGAGAGTGTCTCATTATCATTGACTATCCCTCTTTGGGACTGGGGAGAAAGGAAATCGAGGATCAGGGCCACCGAAGCTTCAATCCAGACCGCCAATATCAGCCTCGAGGAGGAACAGAACAATATCATCCTGTCTGTCAGGAAAGTATACAGGAATCTTCAGAATCTTCAGAACCAGATAGAAATAGCACGCCAGTCGGTAATAAACGCCCAGCTTACCTACGATCTTAACCTTGAGAAGTACAAGAACGGCGACCTTACCGGCATGGACCTTAACATTTACCAGAATCAGCTTTCGGAGAGACAGCTTGCATATACAAACTCCCTGATCTCCTATAAGCTTGAGCTATTGAACCTTAAGATACAGACTCTTTACGATTTCGAGAAGAATGAGCCTGTTTCGCCTGTTATGAGCATTGAAAGAAATAATATTTAATACCCGAAAAAATGAAAAAGAGTCTTCTCTTACTGGCACTGGTAACCTTACTGTTTACAGCCTGCAGGAACCGTGAACAGGACCTGTCGGCCGATGTTGAAATCCCTGTTACTGTGGAGGATATCACTCTGAAACCGATCGAGGAATTCATCAATACAACCGGCACTGCCGTTCCCAAGGGGGAGGCCGAGCTTAAAGCCAGGATAACCGCCAACTATTTCCTTGAAAGAAATCCCCGCACCGGAAGAGCCTGGCAGATGGGCGACAGGATAAATGCAGAGGAACTTATAGCACGGCTGGAGGACCGGGAGTATGTCAACTCGGTCAAGCTTGAGACAAGTGAACTCAATCTCGAACTCACCGAGAGTGAGCTCAGGAAACAGGAGTCTCTGTACGAAAAGGGAGGTGTCACCCTTAAGGAACTGAAGACTGCCGGCATTAACTACGAGAATGCCAGAACCAACCTGGAAACGGCGAAGCTTCAGATGGAGAAGACAAAAGTTGTATCGCCGATAAGCGGCATAATAGTCGATCTGCCTTATTACACACCGGGAATTATCGTGGAAACGGGATCTGTGATAGCGAAAATTATGGATTATCAGACCATGTATATGGAAGTTCAGCTGCCGGAAAAATATATCTCAACAGTCACTCCGGGACTGGCTGTTAAACTCACCAACTACACCATTCCCTACGATACGATAGCCGGTACCCTTTCGCAGCTGTCACCTGCGATAAATGCGGATACAAGAACCTTCAAAGGCACCATATCGATCAATAATCAGCAATATCTCCTGCGCCCGGGAATGTTTGTCAGGGCCGATATCGTCACCAGCCGGAAAGACTCGGTTGTTGTAATTCCCAAAAGCATTATCCTTTCGCGCCAGAGAGGCAAAACAGTCTTTATCGTCGACAGGGGCATTGCCGTTGAGAGGATCATCGAGACAGGCCTTGAAAACATAACTGAGACAGAGGTCATCAGGGGTCTTGAGAAAAATGAGCGTGTTGTAACCGGAGGATTCGAAACCCTCAGCAACAGGTCGAAAGTCAGAATCGTCAAGTAACTGAAATGAACAGAATAGCAAGATTTGCTGTAGATTATCCGGTTACGGTGCTCATGCTGATGCTGGGTGTTGTTCTTCTCGGTTTTATTTCATTCGGCAAACTGGGGACAGACCTGTTCCCCGATCTGAACAACCCTAAGATATACATAGAACTGAGAGCCGGAGAGAAACCACCGGAAGAGGTTGAGAAGAATTACGTGGATCAGATCGAATCGCTTGCCATGCGCCAGAGCGATGTCACTCAGGTCTCATCCGTATCGAGGGCCGGCTCAGCACTTATAACTGTCGAGTACGACTGGAAGAAGGACATGGATGAAGCCTTCCTGGACCTTCAGAAAGAGCTCAATTCCTTCAGCCAGAACAGCGACCTCGATGAGTTCACCATAACGCGGTACGATCCGAATGCCACACCTGTAATGCTTGTAGGGCTTAATAATGAACGAATTACCAATCTTGATGAGCTCAGAAGGATTGCAGGTAATTATATCCGTAACGAGCTTATCAGGATAGAAGGAATAGCAGATGTAAGGCTTTCAGGCAAAGAGGAAGGAGAAGTAGTAATAGAAACTAACAAGTATATACTAGAATCATACGGTCTCACTTCCGATGTGATTGCTTCACAGATCAGAAATTATAACAGAAACGTATCGGGAGGATCAATAGTCGATATGGGGCTCAGGTACGTGGTCAGGGGAGTCAGCGTCCTGGAGGATATCACTGATCTTGAAAACATTATTGTAGGATTCAGGCAGCCGGCAGCTGCCCGGCCGGCCGGCCAGGAAATCCCGCAATCGGAAAGGGTGCCGGTTTATCTGAGAGATGTGGCAACAATAAAATTCGACAACAAGGAGCCTGAAAACATTGTCACCATAAACGGGGAAAGGTGTATCGGACTTTCAATCTACAAGGAGCCCAAATACAATACCGTCGAAGCTGTCAAAAGCCTGGAGAAGGCTCTGGAGAACCTTTCCAGGGCATTGCCCGGATACAGGTTCATAAGGGTTCAGGACCAGGGAAGTTATATTAACAATGCCATCTCGGAGGTCAGGAACACCCTGTTAATTGGCATACTGCTTGCCGTTTTTGTTCTTTACCTCTTTCTCCGCCGTATAGGAACCACACTGGTAATAAGTATTGCCATACCCGTATCCATTATCGCCACCTTCAACCTGATGTATTTCAACAGCCTCACAATCAATATTATGACGCTCGGCGGCCTGGCGCTTGGGGCGGGGATGCTTGTGGATAATGCGATTGTAGTACTGGAGAATATCGTCAGAAATCATGAAGAAGGGAACTCATTCAGGGATGCCATAATTAAAGGGACCGGCCAGGTGGGAAGTGCCATTACTGCTTCAACAATAACCACAATTGTTGTCTTTCTCCCGATTGTATACCTCCATGGGGCCTCCGGCGAAATGTTCAGGGATCAGGCATGGACCGTGGCGTTTGCTCTTGTCTCCTCACTCTTTGTGGCAATGCTGATAATCCCGATGCTGGTATCAAAACTCTTTCCGGAAACCAGGGCTAAAAAGCCTGTTCAGGGCATCTCACACTCCGGCTGGTATCGAAGGATCCTCGAAAAAGTGCTGGACAAAAGGGGTGTAGTTATCCTTTTTGCCATTCTGCTGCTTGGAGGAACCGGCCTCCTCATTCCTCGAATAGGAAGTGAATTTATGCCTGCTGCAGAATCGGCAGAGTTCACAATCAATATGGAGCTGCCGGCAGGTACGAGTCTTGACCGGACCTATGCCACGGCAGCCCAGGCGGAAAAGATCATCTCGGAGCTTCTTCCCGGAATGATCAGGATGACATATCTTCAGGCCGGGGAAGACAGGACCTCATCGCTGAGCCAGAGCTCATCCGTTACCGGCGACAACAGTGCCTCCCTCAGGATATTCCTTAAGGATGAATTTGCAGGCTTAACCGGCAAGGCAACAGAGGTTGCCGGCAACTACCTGAAGAGTATTCCTGAGATGAAGGTCACTTTCTCAAGGCAGGAGAGTTCACTGCAAACTTCACTCGGAACAACCGAGGCACCCTTTGCCCTGGAGATATCCGGTAAGGAGCATGACGAGATTGAAAGGATCCTGAACGAAGCAAAGACCATTCTGTCGGGGATCCCGTCACTCTACAACCTCACCACATCCATCGATGAGGGGACACCCGAGGTGGAGGTTGTTATAGACCGGTTCAGGACAAGCTACTACAGCGTGACGACCGAAAGCATAGTCAACCAGATTAAGGGCTACCTGTCAGGTTCAGCTGCAGGAAGCTTTGAGAAAGATGGCGAAATGAGAGACATCACCATCAAGCTTGGCGACATCACCCTGCAGCAGCTCAGGGACCTTCTGATCACAGCAGGAACAGTTAAGGTTCCGCTGAGCGAGCTGGCACAGATAAGGGTTACAACCAGTCCTCGGGAGATAACAAGAAGGAACCAGTCGAGGACATCGTACATTTATGCCATGGCCGACAAGGCTGTGCCTTTCGATAAGGTAGTGAGGAGTGCAGAAATGGCACTTGCAGGTATATCCCTGCCTGCCGACTATAAGCTTCAGTTTACCGGCGAGGAGCTGAAAAGGAAAGAATCAATGTCAAACCTGTCGTTTGCACTTATTCTGTCGCTTATCCTGGTTTTCATGGTACTGGCAGCTCAGTTTGAGAGCGTTATCCAGCCGTTTACCATCATGCTTACCATTCCCCTGGCCGGTGTGGGCACAATACTTACATTCCTTTTATTCGGCAGGTCGCTCAATATGATGGCCTATATCGGGATAATAATGCTTGGGGGCATTGCCGTAAACAATGCCATCATCCTGATCGACCGGATAAACCAGCTCAGGGAGGCAGGATCGGGGAAGAAGGAGGCGCTGCTGCTGGCGGGATCGCAACGATTCAGGCCGATACTCATGACAAGCCTCACCACCATACTGGCCCTGCTTCCGCTGACAATAGGATTCGGGGAAAGCGCATCATTAAGATCCCCGATGGCGATGGCGGTAATCGGAGGACTGGTATCATCGACCCTCCTTACCCTCGTTGTGATACCCTGTGTCTACTGGGTACTCGACAGTTTCGGGGTATTTATCAGAGAGAGAATAAAGAGGCTTCCGCAGATATGACAATCATCTTATAAACCCGGAATGGATTTCATCTTAAAAAGAAGGACCCTTATCACGATGCTCTTCCTGGGGCTCACAATGCTCGGGTATGTATCGTACAGGAATCTTTCCGTGGAACTCTTTCCCAATGCCCAGCTCCCAACACTCATAGTCCAGATTGCAACGCCCCTTGAGCTCGATCCCTCGTATATTGAAGCCCAGGCAGTCATACCGGTTGAGGGTGCAATCGGTATGCTCGAGGGTATTGAAAAGATTGAATCGAACATAACATCGCGTGCCGGTACAATCATCATCTACTACAGCAAGAATGCCGATCTGAAGTATGCAAGCCTTAAACTTCAGGAGAAAGTAAACCTTGTCAGGAACTCCATCCCCGAAGAGTTCTTTGTCAATGTGATTAAAATAGATCTCGATCAGCTTACCAACCAGTTTATGGAGCTTCAGGTTAGGGGCGAAGGGGGAATTGACAGGATACGGAATATTGCCGACAGGGAGATAAAGCCCGAATTCGGGAATATCGACGGTATTGCAGGAGTGCAGGTTTACGGCGGTCAGGAGAACTCCATTGAAGTCCGCCTGAACGAAAAGGCGTGCAGGGCTCACGGCATCTCGATGGCACAGGTAAGAACACTACTGAACAATAACGGGGCCGGAAAGACATTTGCAGGTAAGGTTACTGACGGTGTGAGCACGATGTTCGTAAGTGTGACCTCTGAGTACACCGATATAAACGAGATCGGCAGCATTATCGTAAACCGCGACGGCCCCGTGCTTCTTAAGGATATCGCAGAAATATTCTTCGGCGTAAGGGAGGAGAGCTCATACAGCAGGGTGAATGGCCTCAATGCAGTTACAATGACACTGGTGAACGATAACCAGGCAAACCTTATAGATCTGTCTCACACCGCTCTTGCCCTTGTGGAGGAACTTAACGGCAGGCTGGCTTCTGCAGGCACAGAAATAGTGGTACAGACAAACAGCGCAGAGATAATGGAGAGAAACATAAGTCAGATAATCAGCCTGGCAATAACGGGTGGTATCCTGGCCGTACTGATACTCTGGTTCTTCCTGCGCAATATCCGGCTGGTAACCATTATTGCGGTCTCCATTCCGGTATCGGTTTATGTGGCTTTCAATTTCTTCTACGCATACGATGTATCGATCAACAGCCTGACTCTTGTGGGAATGGCGCTTGCAATAGGCATGCTGGTTGATAATTCCATTGTTGTGCTGGAAAATACTTACCGGCACGCCGGGCTGGGAAAGGATTACAGGGAGGCTGTAACAACAGGCAGCAGGGAGGTATGGA
>CAYRQY010000071.1:0-11028 GCA_964426435.1 uncultured Rikenellaceae bacterium
TCCCTTATCTTGATATTCTTGAACGACACCAGGTTGCCGTGGTCCTGAAGCAGGATCCTTCCCTCCTCAGCCTCGCCGAAACCCGGGAAGCCTTTAAACTTACTTCCTGCAACAAGCTCCCTCCATTGCGGAGTGCCTCTTTCGTATTCCACTGTCAGCATTCCGTTGAGCCAGTGCTGTACTTTCGGCCCGTTAACAACAATCATTGCCCTGTTCCACTGGTTTGCCCCGTTATCCCTTTTGTTGCGCGGAGCGATAAGGTCGTAGAGTCCGGCCAGGGTCCTGTTGCCAGCTATCCCTGCCTGCGCATCGGGATTAAGCCTGTCG
The DNA here is from genome assembly GCA_964426435.1 of uncultured Rikenellaceae bacterium. Lineage (GTDB taxonomy): Bacteria > Bacteroidota > Bacteroidia > Bacteroidales > VadinHA17 > LD21. Next base: position 328 of record CAYRQY010000071.1, read on the forward strand.
TCAAGTATCTGGTATTCACAACCTATTGATGCCCTGGAGCCTCCGTCTGCTTCGATATCGACAAAGTACTTTATCCCGCTGTTGGCTCCGGTGGAGTAGTTGAAATCGACAATAAGCTCGAAGTTCCTGAACTTATCAGTTGTCACAATATCTCTGCCGCCATCGGTCCCTTTAGTAGCCGGGTCAATGGTCAGGGTACCCTCCCGTATTTCCCATCCGCCGGTCGGGAAGACGCCTGTTCTGGCATTCATCCATCCGGCCGGGGTCGTTCCGTCAAAAAGCAGTCGCCAGCCTTCAGATTTTTCCCTTGCTGTGAGCTCATTGTTCAGGTAGCTGTACTGGGGTATCACGGGCTCGTAAGGTGTTGCATGTCTTGCGGGATTCTTTGTTATGATCCTGATATTCTTCCACATCACCTGCAGCCCGATCCTTGATGAGTCTCGTCCTATGCCATGCACCTGAAGGGCAATGAATCCCGATGGTGTCAGATCGTCGATCAGATCGGCACAGGGAATACCGTTTATCCATGTCCTTATTGAATTACCGATTGCCTCAACCCTGTAGTGATTCCATTCGCCGACCTTAAGTGCCTTTTTCCCTTCAGGATTCTGATCGAGTGTATAGAGCCATCCTCTTCGTGCTTCGTCATAAATACCTCCCGACCATGCTCTTGCAGAGGGATCCATTTCGACCTGGTAGCCGTGCACTCGTCCGTTCTGATAATCGGCCCTGCTTTCGCTCCGTATCTGAACGCCCGAGTTCATGCTGGGATCGAACCAGGTATCAAACTCCAGGATGAAGTCTCCGTATTTTTCTATGGTACAGAGGAAAGAGTTAGGCGAGTTGACAACGGTGGTGCCTGTTATCACTCCGTCGGAGAGCTCGAATGGAGCCGTTCCGTTGAGCTGTTCCCAGTTGCTGAGGTCATCTCCGATAAGGTTCTGCCATTGCCTGTCTGAGCTGCAGCTGGTTAGTATCAGCATTAAAGCTGATAGGTAAATGAGAATACGGTTTTTCATGGGTTTGAAGTTTTAATTTGATTAGTTCGATAATTACCTGAAATTCTTCCTTTTTCTGTTTTTATGCTTAACCCTCAGGGGGTATGCAAATATAATCATTCATTTAAACGGGTGAAAAGATAATGAATTCGGGCGGTGGATTTGCCACGTCGGTTATGTTTCTTATTTTTGAACGAAGAACAAAATAACCCTGAGAAGATGATAGTAAGTATTTGCCGGTTATGGCTGCTTTCGGCAGTCTGTCTGATAACCTCACAGAATATTGTTTCACAGCCTGTTGTTGCCCTCGACAACTGGTTCAACCGCGAAACCAATGCCAAGACAGGGCAACCATTTCATTACCTGTGGACCGATACGGAATTCAGCGGTTATTCGAGGTGGGGTGAGATATTCACATCGAGGGGAGCAGTTCTGAGTACGATCGAAAAACCTCTCCCTTCTGTTTTAAAGAATGCTGATGTCTACATTATTGTGGACCCCGACACCACCACCGAGTCGAAAACTCCCAATTATATCGGCTCCGACGACATAAAATCGATCAGGAAATGGGTTAGGAAGGGAGGAGTCCTTGCCGTTCTTGCCAATGATGCCCCCAATTGCGAATTCACCAACCTTAACAGGCTTATGTCTCAGTTCGGGATGAGGTTCAACCATTTAACCCTTCATCCCGTGACTGGCAGGGAATGGGAGATGGGTGCCAGCACCCTTCTGCCTGATCACCCCCTTTTCAAAGGTGTCTCGAAGATTTATATGAAGGAGATTTCGGATATTACACTATCAGGCCCGGCAAAAGCCGTTCTTACGGAGAACGGTAAGGTATTGATGGCTGAAGCAAAATACGGTAAAGGTTATGTTTTTGCAGTGGGCGATCCATGGATCTACAACGAATATATCGACCACGACCTTCTTCCGGAGAGCTTCCAGAACAGACAGGCAGCTACAAATCTTACAGATCTCCTGCTGAGCAACGCCCGGAACCCCGCTTTTCAATAACTCCTCAGCAGGGAAAGCAATTTGCTGTCGAGCTTATGTCCGTACCAGTCGGTATATTCGATATCGGTCCGCCTTGAATCGAGGATCCCGAAATCGCCGCGGAAATTCCACAGGGCAAACCCTATTCCTGCGTTGGTGAGAATATCGATTACATCGCCGAACCAGGCAAGGAAAACGCCATGGGGTGTCTTGTTATAACATCCGCACTCGCCGCAGTGCACTCCTATTCCTTTTTCCACTGCTTCAATCCATGGCTTGTAGTATACCTCAAGACTCTCCCTGCTGAAGTTTCTGCCGTCAATTGTGCCCGGCCAAACCGGTGCCGGGGCCTGCGACGGATCCTGCCATACCCACGAGGCCTGGTAATGAGAAATATAATGTGGGTAATAGCCCCTGCAGCTCTGCCCGATATTGAGATCAAAAATCTCAGGGATCACATCATTTCCAACATTATTGCCATCGGCAATGATCAACCTGCCGGGACTCGCTTTCCAGATCGCCTGTGAGGCTTCATCAGCAACCCTGCGGTAAATTTCTCCGGGTACGGTTGTCTTGCTGGAGAATTGGTTATTCATGTCCTCAATATAGGCCGGTTCATTCAGAAGATCAAAGCTCAGCCTGTCAGAAGAGATGTCCCTGTAACGTTCTGCCCACATGCCCCAGTGATGATAGAACGCATCCTGTGCTTCTTTGTCTTTCCACAAATTGAATGGCTCGTGGAATCCGGCGTTAATACAGTAACCGGGAGCCCTGTGAAGATTCAGGCTCACGTGCAGGTTGTATTTATCCGCCATCATTATCAGGTTATCAACCTCTTCAAGAACCCTCTCATCAAAGTTGTAAACCTCCTCTTTTGTTATATCCCTTGTGCGGTCGAAGCTGAGATAACGAGGATACGCCATGGGCAGCCTAACGAAGTCGAATCCCCAGTCGGCCATCCATTTCAGGTCATCTTCCGTGGTCCTGTTGCCGCCTCCGGGGTTCCTCGGCGGATTCGGTGAGAAGAGATCGAGAAGGTTGAATCCTTTCCAGCGGGGCAGTTTATTATTCTTTACTTTCAGATTCTGCGACGATGCAGGACATCCGGTTAATGCTATACCTGCGGCGGCAATTGCTGAATTCCTCAGAAAGATCCGGCGCGTAATTGAATTTTTTGCCATATAAAAAAGTGTTTAAAATATTGTTAATCATAGATTTTCCTCACTTTCCGCTCCGCGGAACTGCGTCGCTTCGCTCCTTGACTCACCACTCACTACTCACTACTCACTACTCACCTCTTCTTCATTCCCGTTATCGTCACCGGCCCCTTGAGACCCGATTCCATCGGCTCCCAGGCTGATGCATCAAAGATCCCGTTCCTGTTGTTCTCCTTTAGCCTGGCAGCCATATTGACATTATAGAATTTCTTCCAGGCGATACCGTTTCTGTCCATGTATGCAATGCGGTTGGCCATCAGGTTTGATACAACAATCTCCAGATTGTTTTTTGCCTTAACCTGTTTTTTATCAAGCACTACCCTGAAATCGGGTCCGATGAGTGTGGCAACAGTTTTCCCGTTCAGGATCACCTTTGCACTCTCCTTAACTTCGCCCAGGTCGAGCATCCAGGCGTCAGCTTTATCTTTCGGCCTTACGAAACTAATTGAATAACGGGCGCTTCCGGAGAAATTATTATATGTATCCCCGCCAAACTGTGTCCATGGGGCGGGCTTATCTATATTTTTTGAAGGCGGGATGGAAGGGCCGCCTTCAATAAAGTCAACCTTCAATGTTCCTGTTAATTCAGCGGCAGGCGAAATGGGGTCATAGTAAGGATATAATCCGGCCGCAACGGCATTATTGTATGTTTCGATAATCACAGATTCTCCGGGCAATAATCGTGTATATACCTCAGTAGTCTTCTTTGCGGTTGTTCTTAGGCTAGCCAGGCCTGAAACCCCGGTCATCGGATTGAAGATACCTGCTGATGATGCCTGCGTGCTCAGCGGCAGCCATCCGTCAAAGGGTCTTGCTCCCTTGTTTACAACGAACCATGTATAGCTGTTCCTGTTCTGACGCCTGACGAAACTGATATTCTGGTCAGCCATTGGCTCTCGCCTTATGCCTGCAAATGCAAGGAGCTCATTCAGGTCGTTGCCGGCAATAATCCTTCCTTTTCCGAAGATCGCCCTTAAGACGGAGGGATTACTGGTCGGCTGGAAATTTATTGAAGATTTCATGCGATCAAATATCATTGTCTTTTCTCCTGAAGGGTCAAGACCGGCCGTAAACTGGGGAAGCTCTCCGTAAATAATTATCACAGCTCCGTCGTTTGCAAGCTTTAATATCTGGGCGAAAGTCTCGGCGGGGATATACCTGCATTCGGGAATAATAAGCGTCCTGTATACATTTCCTTCAGTATACAGGATCCCGTTCTCGGCTTCGGTGTTGGCTATCCGGAGATCGGACACAAAATCGTATGCATATCCTTTTTCGGGCATCTGTTCGGCCGCATTCTTAAAGTGAGTTCCGTTATAGGCCGGGCCTATGCCATCGAAGTGTTCCAGCATGCCCCTGCCGTAGGAGGCATAGCGGTCGAAAATCGGAAAATAGAGCAGGATGTCATTATCTGGTCTGCCGGACTGAAGGAACGACTGAACCCTTGTGACATATTCGTTCAGGACGTGAAAGTCGTCCCAGAAGGGGTTGGAAGGTGTAAACTCCACTGCCGCATAGAACAGGAATCCGGGCCAGGGTTCTCCGGGCGGCGAGTGGCAGGTCCCGTGGTAAAAGAGATGGTTAATTCCCCCAAGGAAGAAGCGGTCGGCGGCTTCCTTTACGTCTACAAGAGTCGAAACAAAATGCTCGTTGAGCCAGGTGGCCGCCTCACAAGAGGTGAGGGGTTTCCCCGTAACATTTGATGCCGATGAGGCAAACTTGAACCTGGTTATCTCGTTTCCTTCGGTTTCGGGAATATCCGATGCGCTATACAGGTCGATGATGTTTGCGGGAGAACCGTGTGCCTGGTTGCGGGTTATCCTTCCCTGCCTGTTTGCCCAGAGAGACCAGTGCGTGGTGAACTTCTCAAGAAGGAGATCAGAGATGGTCTGACGGTAATCCGAAAGCACCCTCTCATTCATTTCCGGCGAATCTTTCTGGAAAAGTGCCGGAAGGTACTCTCCGAGATCATATCCTCTCCTTATATAGAACTCGTAAAACAGGTCATTGGTCCAGTCGGCCTGACCTGATGCATCGTCCACCTCGTATGAATCGTTGAACCAACCCCGCAGTGTGCCTGTATCATATCCCTCCATTGCATTGTCAAAGTGCTTCAGGTAGCCGTCAATGGCCCTGCCTGAGAAGTGATCGATCACATAGCCTTCCCCGCCCGGTCCGGCCCGTTCCACCATCTTCCCGTGCCACCCCTGGAAGAGAGCCCATATCGTCCAGCTGCCTTCAGGCGCAATCCAGTCCAGTTCACCTTCGGCGGTGACTCTGCCTGTAAGATCTTCAAATTCGCCTTTATCTGAGTAGCCGATAATAGCCTGGAGTGGAAGAGGTTTTTCGAACCTGATCTGATCGAGGGCATAAAGCTGAAGGTTCTTATTTTTGCTTATCGGGTCAACAAGCACTGACATATCTGGCTTCACCCCAACAGGCCTTAAAAGAGGCTGCTGGATGAATTCAATCTTCTCATTCAGCTTCTCTCCTCCTGATAGCGAATAGGTTTTATAGTTAATATTCCTTGATGCATCTACAGGATCAACCCATGGGCCTCCAAAGGGCCATCCGGAGGCATTGGCCAGATCGACTCCCAGTCCGAGTCTTTCAGCTTCCTTCAGTGTGTGGACCAGCATCTCCATCCACTCCGGGGACAGATAGTCGATGAATTTGTCCTCATGACCTTTAACTCCGTAAATAGGAGTTATCTCAACTCCCCCGAGTCCCGCCTTTTTATAGGTCTCCAGGCTGGCAGTGATGTCTCCGGAATTAACTATGTTACCGGGCCACCACCAGCGGGTCCAGGGCCTGGTTTCGCGTTCAATCTCAGGCCATGGCAGCTGCTGCGCGTTAAGCGCCTGTGGAAAGAGACTAAGGGAGAAAGTAAATAAAAGGAGAGATGCAATGATTGAAAACTTTTTCATTTCCGGGGCATTAAAATTTCCCTGAAAATATAGAAATAAAAAATCAGAATAAAGAGATATTTAATTATGAGTTCATATCCTCAGGAACACCTTTTTCTTATAGAGGATATAGAGGAACACCCACCCTACGGCTGTTATTCCGATGGCATCGATCAGCGGCTTCCAGGTCTCCGGCAGGATCTCGTTGAAACCTCCGAAGAAGAAATTCGAGGCGGCCCTGAAGTTAATTATCCTTCTGGCCAGGTAAATAGTTATCGGATTCATTCCGATTACAACGAAGAAGAGAGTCCATCTCCTGAAATTCCAGACATCAATTACAAGATAGAAGAGAGCAAAAAGCAGGATGCTAAGGCCCCCGACGTAGCATACAAAGGAGCTCGACCAGAGGTTCTTGTTAATAGGGAAATTCAGATCCCATATCTTCCCCAATAAAATGAATGCAATACCTGCGATCACAAGATAAAGAACCCTTCTAAAGGGTCTGTTGTCAAGGTGACCCGACTGAAGGAATTCACCGGTGAACATTCCCAGCAGCGCTGTTGATATGGCAGGAATCGTACTGAAAATACCCTCGGGATCGTGATTTCCAAGGTAGAGTCTGCCGGGCATCAGGATCCTGTCGATATAACTTGCCAGGTTGCCTTCGCGGGAAAAAACATCAGCTCCCCCGCCGTCGGGGGCAGGAATAAGAAGCAGCAGCAACCAGTAGCCGATAAGGAGGCCCCAGAACCATACTATCCTCCACAGAAGTTTTGTGTTCATGAAGATCAGGGCTGCAAACATCCAGGCAAGGCCGATCCGGCCGAGGACGCTTCCATACCGCAGGTCTCCAAGATCGAACCTCACGCCGTTGTTATATATTATGCCGATGACAACAAGTATCACTCCGCGGTAAATAACGTGCCTGTAAAGAGATGTACGGCTGGCATTCATTGCAGTTCTTTTGGCATACGAGAATGGAAATGATATTCCGGCAATGAAAAGAAACAGTGGAAAGATCATGTCATAGAAAACGAAACCATGCCATTCGACATGGTGGAGTTGTCGGGCGCACCATTCGAATACCGGCCATCCGGTGAGGGAAGCAAGGCCGATAAAGATCCCTTCTCCCCCCATTATCCAGAACATATCGAATCCGCGGAGTGCATCGAGCGATGCCAGTCTGTTGAATTTCCCGGGTTCCCCCCCTGTAGCAGTCGGCTTCATGTCAGATACTTTATTAATCAAGTAATTTTTCCCGGTACTCGGGTTAACAAATATATTGTGTTTTATGGAAACTGAAACCTTTTGTGGCGACCGGATTATGAATATCAGAATGAATATAATGAATTAGCTCATTTTTCGAATGTGATATATAAAATTTTCTATTTTTTGTTTTTTAAAAAGTTTTTGCTTAATTTTATATAAACGTCTTTTCTGAAATGTTTCAGCCTGTCTATATTACGTAAATTATACATTATCAAATCATTATTGATTTAAATAATGTAATGTAACCTAATCTGACCTAACCTAACTTACCGACTGCCTATGAAACATCTCCGACAATTATCTAGCGATCTGTACCTCTTTTAGAAGATTACTGCCTTCTTAACCAGGTAATTTACATGAATCATCAAAGCTCCTTATACCGCAGGCCGGTATATGTGGGCGTGTAGCTTTTTAAATGAAACCAGAGTTACCAATTTAAAAATCAGACATTTGATTTAGTTGTCTGTAAAAAAGAAAATTATGAAAATTACACTAACACTTTTTATTGCCTTAATCTGCAATATTGTTGGACCTTTTGGTTATGCAATTAATAATCCGGAGAATCCCGGAAAAGATAAGACCGGCAGACCAGAGACTCAACAGATAAGGATTTCAGGAACAGTTACCGATGAGAACGGAGTGGCTCTGCCAGGGGTGAACATATATGTCAGGGGCACAACGATCGGATCGATTAGTGATGCGAAAGGACAATACTCCCTGACAGTAACGGATCCCAATGCAGTCCTCGTCGCATCTTTTATTGGCTATGTCACGGTTGAGGTACCACTTTCCGGCAGGACGGTGGTAGATATCACCCTTGAGACCGAGGCGCTTGCCCTTGAGGAAGTAGTGGTTGTCGGCTATGGCACCCAGAAGAAAGTGAATGTTATCGGGTCTGTGGTTACTATTTCGACAGCAGAGATAACAACATCACCTACGAGCAATGTATCCACTGCCCTTGGAGGCAGACTTCCGGGGCTCGTTGTGCAGCAGAACACCGGAGAGCCCGGACGTGATGCGGCTGATCTGTTAATAAGAGGTCAGTCAACACTTGGTAACAATGCAGTATTGATTGTTGTCGACGGTATTCCGGGACGTGATCTTAACTCCATCGAGCCCGGAGATATTGAGAGTCTGACGGTGTTAAAAGATGCATCGGCAGGTATTTATGGTTCGCGGGCCGCCAACGGGGTTATCCTTGTTACTACCAAAAGAGGTTCTGAAGGTGCGCCACGGTTCGAGTATGATTTTTATCACGGATGGGGTCAGCCGACCTTGCTCCCAAAGATGACTGATGCACCAACTTATGCCCAGCTGATAAGGGAGGTGGAGGCTTATAGGGGAATATCAGACGCTAATATGATGTTTTCCCTTGACGATATTGCAAAATTCAGATCGGGCGAATATCCCTGGACACATCCAAACACCGACTGGTTCGGAGAAACATTTAAAGACTGGTCAAATACAGGTCACCATACTTTCAGAGTTTCGGGAGGATCAAAAACCATCAGGTATTTCGGATCCTTTGGCACCCAGTCCGACGACGGTCTTTACAAAAGAAGTGCCACGAAATACAACAGGTATAATCTGAAGGCAAATATAGATGTGTCAATAAACGACTATATAACCATTAACTTTGATCTGAGCGGATCGCAGGAAGACAAGTCGTTTCCGACCAAAAGCACATCATCGATCTTCAATGGCCTGATACGTAATTTCCCGACCTCGCCGGCAGTCTGGCCCAACGGGCTTTATGGCCCTGATATCGAGTATGGAGACCAGCCGCTGGCAACCTCCACGTTCGATGCAGGTTTTGATGATGACAAATTATACCGTAGTCATAATATGGTTACAGCTATTATCAAAATCCCATGGGTTAAGGGCCTTGCGGTTACAGGCAACTACGCATATGACATGTACTTCCGTGTAAGAAAGTATTTCGTTAAGCCTGTGGTTCTCTATTTCCTGGATAAGACAGGGTACCTGGCTGCGGGCAATACGGGCAAAGAGGACGGATCAGCTTTTCTTACGGGAATACCGAGAGGCACAATTGCTGAACCCAGGCTGACAGATTACTATTATGATGCAAGGACAATCACGAACAGTCTCAAGATTAGCTACGACAGGACTTTTGGAGTTCACAGCGTTGGAGGGTTCGTTGCTGTTGAAAGCATGGATTACCTGAACAAGGGAATTCAGGGGTACCGAAGATACTTTATATCCGATCAGTTACCTTACCTCAATGCGGGAGGAACAGACGAGATGAATAACGCCTCATCAATTAGTCTTGATGCCAGGCTGAATTATTTTGGAAGGATCACTTATAATTACAGCGAAAAATACCTGTTTGAATTTACCCTGCGGCACGACGGATCACTTCGCTTCTCCAAGGATGCTGGCAGATGGGGAACATTCCCCAGTTTCCTGGCCGGATGGCGGGCATCGAGCGAAAATTTCTGGAAGAATAATCTCGGTTTTATAAACTACTTTAAACTCAAGGCTTCGTGGGGTCAGATGGGTAATGATGCTGTTGCAGCATTTCAATACCTAACCTCCTATGGTTTCAATACAGGGATTGTCACAGGCGGTTCCAAAGCCTATGCAGCCAGTCTTTTGCAGGCAAGCACTCCAAATCCCAATATAACATGGGAGGTTGCAAACATTTTAAACGCAGGGTTTGAATCGCAGTGGCTTAACGGCAGAATAAGATGGGACTTCGATGGGTTTTACCAGAGACGCTCCAACATTCTCTGGAAAAGAAATGCAACTGTGCCGGACTTTACCGGGATAGTACTCCCTGACGAAAACTTTGGGATTGTCGACAGCAAGGGATTTGAGACTGTACTTGGCTATAACGGCAGATCGGGCAATTTTGGCTACTCTGTTTCCGGTAACTTTGCATTTGCCCGTAATAAAATAGTCGAGTATGACGAACCCGAAAGAACAGTACAATGGCAGGTTTTAACAGGTCATCCGGTCGGGGCCATTTTACAGTACAAGTTTATAGGAGTGTTTAACGATGCAGATGATATGCCCGGATACCCGCGTGTTGCTGATCCTTATGCAGCAAATACCGGCGGAGGCGGGGGTGTTATTATCGAGGACTATAATAAGGATGGTGTGATTAATTCCGATGACCGTATCATATACGATTTTACCACTAACCCCGAAATAACCTACGGTGTCACAATAGGTTTGAATTATAAGAACTTTTCGATCACATCATTGATCCAGGGTGTTGGTAATACATGGTACAGGGCCGGTTTCCCTATAATGGGGAAATGGGGTAATTATTTCGATTATTATGCCGACGGAAGA
>CAYRQY010000072.1:0-10910 GCA_964426435.1 uncultured Rikenellaceae bacterium
ATTATACACCTGTGTCTTGTTGATAAAATAGCCGAGCTCAGCTTCTAGAGTTGTTCTTTCTGCCAGTCCGTATCCGACAATACTCCCTGCATAATTATAATTCTCGCTTCTGATAAGGTCGAAACCGGATCGTTTGCTTCCCTCATAATACTGATCACCGTAATTGAAACGGTAAAAGCCAATAACCCTGACGGTATTCTTTTCCAGTACAAGAAGGTTTGCGGATCCTCCAACCGGGTTGGCGGATGACAGGCATTGTGCGAATGCGTTGCCATATGCCATGTATGACACTGCGATGAGGGTGATAATCAGCCTATTGAACAACAACGGACACCTCCCTGGATTGAGATACATTCTTACCATCGGTCACTGTACAGGTAATCTTATTGGTCCCTGCATGGCATGGAGAGGCTGCATAGATTACACTGTTTCCCTTCCCGAGCAGGTCACCCGCCGAAGCAGACCATGTATAAACAATCATGTAGCCTGTTGCCGTTGCGGTAATTTTCGTCGTCTCCCCGGGTGATAAAGTACTTTTCTCAGCAGTCAGGGAGGTAAACACAAGAGGCTGATTGGGGTCTCCGTTATCCCCGTTATCCTCTTTGCTGCAGGAAGTCAGCGTAAACAGAAGCAGCAGGATGAAAGTTAGTGGTTTCATTGTTTCTCTATTTATCTTTTATGCAACGAACGGAGAATCCGTATGACTTGGTAAACGTGTCATATCTCCCGACGTTGGTGGCTGTTGAACTTAGGCATCTTCTCCAGGCACTGGAGCCTGTTTCAGTTGATGACCACATGTATTCCCATTGATCAAGAAGCATGAAACTCCCGCCGGGATCACGTCTCCCCGAGTAGAGAGCCTCATAACCCGACTCACCTCCCGGACTCATTTTTGTTCCCACACCCGGTCCCCGCCACACATTTACCAGATCAGCTTCAGTCTGTGTCATTCCCAGGTACATTTCGAGAACTTTCCATTCATCGTCGGACGGTATATGCCATCCGGCCGGGCAGAGGCCCCGTGCTCCTTCCTCCGTGGAACCATTCATTGCAACATTCCATGTATATAGTCTTCCGTAAGTTTCAGCATTTTCCTCTTCGTTATTATAGACATAACTTGTAACAGGTGATCCGTCGGGAGCCACTGTTACCCTCAGGTTCTGCTGCATCCAGGTCTGAGTTCCGATATTAACCGTGGGATAGGCGTTCCCCTGAGCATCGAGTACTGTGTTTTCAGGTATTTCCGGCTCCTTCTCTTTTGAACATTGCTGAAACAATATTACAATGAATGAGATTAAAACGGCCTTTATGAAAACCTGTTTCATGATTTGCCTGATATAATTACTGCTTTACTATTTGGCTTTAATCACATTTCCTCTGATCTTCAGTTCAACAAGTGCATTTTCAGCGTTTGTCTGAACCGAAATCGACTTATTGAATGATCCTCGTATTTTGGTATTGTATTCGACCCTCAATGAGTCCTTTGCACCGGCAGCCACAGGTGCCTTCGGCCAGGCTGATGCCATGCAGCCGCATGAAGCACGTACATTCAGAACCACAAGGGGAGACTCCCCGCTGTTTGTAAACACAAAATAATGCACCGCTTCAGCCCCGGTGATTATTTCACCAAAATCGTGGACACTCTCCTTGAAGTCAATCCGGGGAGCAGCAGGATCGCCTTTGTCTGAATTTGCAGATTTGCCCGGAGTATATCCGGATAAAATGAAAATGAGAAGAAAAATTGAAAAAGTCACTTTGATTTTCATGATCATGCACACTTAAAATGTTGATTTCTAATATAACAGATAAAAATCCAAAAAATTACACTTTAATATGAAAATCAGATATACAAATTAAAAATTACATCAGTAAAAACCAAAGAAACCCGGGTGAATCTCCGGCAGAGAGGGTTAAATGAAAAAGAACACATCCTTACCCGCGGGATGTGTTCTTTTCAACTGGTATGATTCAGAAAAAAATGAAGAGCCTTTGCGCTCATCAAAGCTCATCAATATCGATATCCTGTTTGGTAGTTTTTCTGCTCTCCACAGCTACGTCCTCAATTATGCCAAGCACTTCCCCAAATTCGTCGTCCACCAGGGAGGTTACAATCAGGTCGTATAATCCTTCAGCGAGGAATGCTATATGATACTTCATAAGTTCGCAAACCATATCGGAACTTACGGCATTGGGGAACCTTGATGCTTCACCTTCCGGATCGGCTGCTTCATCCTCGTTATATTCGCCGTCAGCATATGCATAGATCACTATGCCGGTGTCTTCAGGAATATTAGTCACATTACCTGCTATCCGTCCCGCCTGGTTCTCAACGATAAGCCTGATCACCGGCCGCAGAATGTAGCGGTGAAGCATTCCTCCCGTACGAATAACCGATTTACGAACGTCAAAATCGGCAGTGATCTCAACGGTGCCGTTTATTGGTACAGTGAATGCCCCAACTGCCTTGTAGCCGGTCTGTGCCCCGCTTGGAACAAAAAGAGGTTCAGTGGTTTCATCCTTAAATTCAATATAGCAGCCAGGGTTTGCAGGCTTTCCTCCTCCGAATGTCGGAGCATCGAGCATAAATCTTATCTGGGTGTATTTGCCTCCCTCAAGTGTGAAGCTTCCCAGAAGGCTGGTTTCGCCCCTGGTCAGATCCAGAAGGTTGAATGTCTGCGGACCCTCAAATTCTTCCAGAGTCAGCCACCCCTCGGCCGGATTGTGCACCTGTATTTCATTTATTGTGATGTATACCCCTGCAACATTTTCAGCGTCAACTGGAGAATCGGTTAGCGAAAGCTTCAGTGTGCCGGTTCCTGTTTCCTTGCTGCAGGATGCGAAGAAGAGTATCATGGCAACTGCACCAAGTACAAAAATTAATTTTTTCATAATTCTATGGTTTTAAGTTAATTTCTCATTTACGGATCAAAAATGCAATCGCGAAAATGAAGAAATCATGAATTTTGAAAAAAAAACAGGGATGGTGTGCTTTTACCTGAGGCCAAGCACCTCTTTCCCCTGGCTGAACACAATATCAACCGGTATTCCGGCAGCGTTAACTTTATCAAGTGCGCTCCGGAGGTTATCAGTCATCACCCCGTCGCGCTCTATCCATGCTTTTGCTTCTTCGTAGTCGCCGTTCCCCTGGACCTCAAGTATTTTTTGCATCAGCGATTCGACAGCGCTCTTCATTTCTTCGAAATTAACCCTGTAAAATCCGTTATCCTGGTAAACAAATGCCCCGTTGTCTGCGAAATATTTCATACTTAGCATATTGGCCTTGCCATGGGCACTTGAAGCCCCAAACCTGCTTGAGCGGAAGATCCCTGCAAAGAAGGTTACATAGTTATTCATTACCTCGCCGCTGGTTATCTCTCCCATCCCGTATAGTTTCGTTACCAGGTAAAGGCCCATGATATCAGCCTTGGCCTCCTCGAGAGTTGAATAGTTTTCCCTTAATGCCTCTCTCACTGTGCCCCTGCCGTTTATTGTGTTCTGCACCCCCATACCGTGTGCAACCTCATGGAATGTGGTATTCTCGAAAAAAGCGTCAAATGTGATCTGGTGCCGCTGGCTTTCGTCAATCAGCATCCCGGCTATAGGCACCAGGATATTGTCGAATTTTGCTTTCATGGAGTTTTTAAGCTGAAGCTTCCTGCTGCCGACGGCCAGGTGTATCTCTGGATCGTTTGGCAGGTTTATTGCGATGGTCTTGCTTCCTGCATTGCAATCGCCTGCATAGTATATCGCATCATATACATTCATGTCGGCATCTGTTCCCGGTTTCTCCGCCTTGTACCCCGGAGGAACCGGAAGACCGGCCTGCAGCCCGGGAAGCATGGAATTGAATTTCTCAAGCATTGCGCTCCAAACCGGATCCTTCACCAGCACAAATGCCTCATGGGCTGCCTTATAGCCAAACAGCCTGTCCTCATAACTCTCTATTGGTCCGACAACGAAATCAATATTCGACTGCTTCATTTCCATCCAGGCGAAATCACTTGGCTGGTAATGATTGGTGAGCAATGCATCCGCCCTCATTAACAGGTATTTCTTAAGTCCGGCATCTTCGGCAAGATCCGCAGCCTTGCGCATGAGATCCGCAGCTTTGGTGTGCTGCTCACTGTAAACTTCGGAGTATGGTATTGCCTTCAGCCTGCCATCGCTGTTGCGGCTCACGATTGTGTAGAGACTGGCTTTCCCGGGATTATCCCATGACTCAAACTCTGCGACAGTCATATCGGCGGGATAGAATTTCGCGCCGGGGAGCTTATCTCCGAACCCCGGAATAAAGGGTTTGTTATTATTGAGCCTGTCCCAGGGACCATAGTGGATTTTAGCATAATCCCTCGCATAATCATTCCTTATCTGTGCAAACAATTCCTCTTTGTTACCGTATGACTGCATCCAGAAAACGTCATCCATTATGGCGGCAACATCTATCAGGATACCTATTATTTCCCTTTCACTGCCCGTTAACCAGGAAAGGTCGGAGGTCAGTGTTACCTCCTTGAATTTCGCAAGATTAGCCTTCATTTCTTCTGTCATTTTCTTTTCCCCGGAATTACAGCCTGACACTATCAGGGCCAGTAAGATCACCAGTGTTTTAACGCCTGTTTTCATGGGAGTATGATTTGGTTATTAGAAAAGGCAAGTTATAAAAAACTTAGTATATTTGAGGTCTGTGAATTGACCTGCGTTAAAAATTATCAGTAAATGTTGATATGAAAAAGCTCTTTTTTCTGATAGTGACGGGTATCCTTGTATCATGCAGCGTTTTTAAGAAATCATCCTCCCGGTTCGGGGAAGATCAGTTGATTGTTACAAGGAAATACATGGGCGAATTCATTGAATACCGCCATACCGGGATGGAAACCATGTCGGGGCCCAATATTATCTGGATTAAAACATCCCTCGACAGCACATACGGAAAAATATCCGCTTACGGAAGGAAATGTGATTTTTCCCCTGGCGACAGGTTGTATGTCAGAAGAATATTCTATTCTCCCGGCGGATTAACAGGCTACTGGGAATACAGGATTGAGAATAATTATTCCCTTTTCTACCGGCTTACCGATCTTCAGCACGACAGGAGAGTGCCCGTAAGAGACTGGTTCTGAACATCACTGCATTCACTAACAGAGAACTATCTGAAAAAGGTATTAAAAGAGGCATCTGTCGGACAGAATATATGTTCCCTTCACTGGTAACGGAGGTTTAAGCAAATCCCCACTTCCTCATAACCTCGAGGTTTAATTTCATGCAGTCCATGGGAGCTCTTCCCTGGTAAGCTTCCTGCTCGATAATGGTAACCTCACCGCTGCCGGTTTTGTATGCAAATTCAAGTACCTCCCTTACGTTTGCCACTCCTTCGCCGACAACACAGCTTTCGAATTTTGCATTTCCGCTCTTGGCCTGAATGGCATCCTTCGCATGTATGTTCTCGAACCTGCCGGGGTACTGTTTCACCACATCCATGGCAACAGCGCCTCCGTTATAGAGGTTCCCTATATCAATCTGTATCACAACAAGTGCAGGATCAATGCTCTTCATCATTATGTCGAACAATTGAATGTTGTTGAGCCTCTCGCTGAATTCAAAATCGTGATTGTGATAGCCGAACTTCATTCCCTGTTTCTGGCAGAGTACCCCGCATTTGTTGTAGATATCCATATAACGCATGAAATCATCATAGGTTTTACGCATGGCTCCGTCCATCGAGGGACTGATAACGTACTTCTGGCCAAGGACTGCCGCGTCTTCAACCGTGTATTTCCAGCTGTCGGTGAAATCCTTTGCCGTATCATCCCAGTGCTGTCTTCCCATAACAGTATGGCCGCTTATCATCTTTAATCCCAGATCGTCGAGCACCTTACGGAATTCCCTGGCATCCCAGCCATAGAATTTCCTGTTCACGTAGTTAGCATGCTCAACATATTCCCAGCCCATGTTCTTAACCTGTGTCAGGGAGCCAAGCGGATCTTTTGTCATTTCCTGTCGTATCGAGTATAGCTGTAAACCCACTATCCCCTTCCTTTTCTGCTGGGCAAGAGCAGACCTTCCCATTAAGGCAGTTGCGGCAACAGCCATGGCCCCTGTCCTGATAAATGTTCTTCTCGAAGTCTTCATAAATTTGTCCTGTTTATAAAATTTCAAATTACTTTATCTCTTGTTGCCTGATAAAGTTAGAAACTCTGGACAAGAATCCAAAATAAATCGTACAAATCGGGGTTGCACTGAACTCTATTCTACAGGTATTTCCTTACCCTGTTCCAGTAATCGAGGGTCCTGACTCCTGAGCCGTTCCAGTTCCTGGCTATTTTTTCCAGGTTATAGGGGCCAATCTGTGAGGCATAATAGAGAAATATCTTTTTTGATATCTCATAGTCGAACATATCGTCGAGGGAATAATTGCTTCCTGTTCTTATATTGTAGTCCATAACCCTTATTGGTCTTATCTGGAATAGCCCGGCAGCCTGCTCAATATGGTTGAAGGCCATGGTGTCGCCCCTGGTCTCCACCATCGTCACTGCAAGGATAAGCCTTTCAAAAGGCTCGACAGGATGTGAATATTCCACAATAAGCGACCTTTGGTCAGGAGCTACTGCTTTAATAGCCACTGATAAAAATATCATAAGTAAAATCACTTTTTTCATTTTGCTGTTTATTTCGGAATTTAAGCACGCATGTCACCGAAACATCGCATGGAGTATAAATTATTGATTTTCTGCCTTTTGAATTATTTATTAAATGTTAATTCCTGACAGGAGTATATTGTGGATTTCTATTCAAAATTTACGAAAAAAGAATCATATAAACAATACCTGCCTAAAAAATTGTCGTTTAATTTTCAACTTAAAAATCCTAATTATCAACATTTTGAGGATTCTTATTGTCTTATGTTAATTAACAATTTAACAATCAGATTGTTCAAACAATGCTATATTTAGTAAAGGTTTATTTAATGATTTATCTATACCGTATACTGGAATAGATAAGCATGAGTGCAACTGCTCCGCGATTCCACGATACATTATTACAAACTCCACCCCTTTCGGTATTCCACGTGCAGGTATTTATCCGCCTCGGGAAAATTGGTAAAGCTGTATTTGTCTGCATCCCATTTCAGTATAAGTCCGCTCAGTCTCTCCTTCAGGTCCATCCTGAGAGCAATATTGCCGAGAAGGACTGTTTCGGTCAGCGGACCGGCCCAGCTGAAGTCTGATCCTGCAGCGGGTCCTCCCTTGCACGCGATTATCCACTCCTCCTCATGGCCTGGTGATGAAGGTATGGTCGGTGCCGGTGGGGTGTATGACTTTCTCAGCGAGGCAGGAAGTATGGTATCATCGAGGATTTTGCCCTTGTCGCCGATATAGAGTGTCCCTCCTGCTCCCATCTTCATTCCTTCTTCAAGCTCAGGGATTATAAGCGGGCGCATTCCGCCATCATACCAGGTAAGGCTTACCGGTGGCATGCCCTCGCGTGCCGGGAATTCATATTTTACAATTGAGGCCAGCGGGTATGTTTCGTTGTTCACAATGGTTGATACGGCCTGTACGGTAGTAGGGTATCTCAGTTTAAGTGCCCGGAATATCGGGTCGAGCGAATGGCATCCTATATCTCCCAGTGCTCCGGTGCCGAAGTCCCACCAGCCTCTCCATCTGAATGGATGATAGGCAGAATGCCAGGGACGCATCGGAGCTGGTCCCACGAAGAGGTCCCAGTCGAGTTCGGGGGGAACGGCAGGGGTCTCTTCAGGCCTGTTAACACCCTGCGGCCAGTATGTCCTGAAGAGTCCGTTATTGGGGCGGTCGGTCCATACGTGAACCTCCCTTACCGGCCCGATAACGCCGTCCCATATCATCTCTCTCAGCCTCCTTGGTCCGTCTGTGGCCTGTCCCTGATTACCCATCTGTGTTGCAACCTTGTATTCCTTTGCTGCCTGCGCGAGTACCTTCGATTCATAAACAGTACGGGTGAGCGGTTTCTGTGTGAAGACATGCTTTCCGCGCTTCATTGCCTCCATGCTTATTACCGCATGTGTATGGTCAGAGGTGGCCACTATCACTGCATCAATCTCCTTCTGTTTGTCGAGCATCACCCTGTAGTCCTTGTACCGTCCTGCATTGGGATATGTCTCAAAGACCTTCAGGGTTTGTCCCCTCCAGTCAACATCGCACAGGGCAACTATGTTTTCTGTCTTCGCAACGTTCACCAGGTTGCTGCGCCCCATGCCGCCTATCCCTACACAGCAAATATTCAGCTTATCGCTTGGAGCCGTATGCCCGAGCCCCGATACGGCATGACGGGGGATGATAGTTAATCCCGCTACTGCAGCCGCGGAGGTGCCAATAAACCCTCTGCGGGTAATGGATCTGGATGTTCTGTTCTTCATAATCAGCTATTTACAGGTTAGTGTTTATATCGAATTGTTGCTGTTTTCTATAACTCCTTATAAAGTTACGAGATATTTATGACCCGGAGACATTTTGAATATAAAATTACACCTTCCCAAAGTCATTTTGATTTCATAAATTGCGCACCAAATTTCTAATCCCGAGATACGATTATGCCAAAACGGAAAGACATTGATAAAGTGCTGATTATAGGGTCAGGACCCATTATTATCGGACAGGCCTGCGAGTTTGATTATTCGGGCACACAGGCCTGTAAGGCACTTCGCTCGCTTGGATACAAAATAGTCCTGGTTAATTCCAATCCGGCAACCATAATGACAGATCCGGAAATAGCTGATGCTACATATATTGAACCACTGAATGAGTATGCGCTTACTGAGATAATCAGGAAGGAAAGGCCTGATGCCCTTCTGCCTAACCTAGGCGGTCAGACCGGACTTAATCTTTCGTCACTTCTGGCTAAGAAAGGAGTACTGGCCGAGTATAATGTCAAAGTGATAGGTGTAAACATAGATGCAATAGAAAGAGGCGAAGACCGCACCGCTTTCAAGGAGACAATGAATCGTCTCGGTATTGAGATGCCGCTCAGCACGGCAGTCAACAGTGTTGAGGATGCTGAAAGGGTAGCCGGCGAACTTGGCTTTCCTGTGGTCATAAGGCCTGCATATACACTTGGCGGCACAGGCGGAGGGCTTGTTTATAATGTGGAAGAGCTGAGAACCGTAGCCAGCAGGGGACTTGCGGCAAGCATCGTTAACCAGGTCCTGATCGAGGAGTCGGTGCTGGGCTGGGAAGAACTTGAGCTTGAGGTGGTGCGTGATGCCAAAAACCAGATGATAACCGTCTGCTTTATAGAGAACGTTGATGCCATGGGAGTTCATACCGGCGACTCATTCTGCACGGCTCCCATGCTTACGATAAGCGAAGAACTTCAGCATAGATTGCAGAAGTATTCATATTCAATTGCAGAAGCCATTGAAGTAATAGGCGGCACAAACGTCCAGTTTGCCCACGATCCTGTGAGCGACAGGGTGGTCGTAATAGAAATCAATCCGAGGACTTCGCGCTCTTCAGCCCTGGCATCGAAAGCAACGGGGTTCCCGATAGCTTACGTCTCGGCTCTGCTTGCCGGAGGCCTTACACTTGACGAGATACCTTACTGGCGCGACGGATCACTTGAGAAATACACTCCTTCGGGAGATTACGTCGTTGTAAAATTTGCCCGCTGGGCTTTCGAGAAATTCGAAGGGCTTGAAGACAGGCTGGGCACGCAGATGCATGCAGTGGGCGAGGTTATGAGCATCGGGAAAACCTACAAGGAAGCCCTGCAGAAAGCCATACGATCACTCGAGACAGGCCGTTATGGTCTCGGCTTCGCCAAAAACTTCAACAGCAAGTCGCTTGATGAGCTGATGACTCTCCTCAAGAACCCCTCGAGTGAACGGCAGTTCATAATGTACGAGGCGCTCCGGAAAGGAGCCTCAGTTGATGACCTGTACAAAAGGACCCACATAAAGCCCTGGTTTATAAGCCAGATGAAGGAGCTTGTTGAAGAGGAGGAAGAGATCCTTAAGCATAAAGGCAATAACCTTCCTGATGAACTTCTGCTCAGGGCCAAGAAAGACGGATTTGCCGACAGGTACCTTGCAAAACTGCTTGATATTCCCGAGAAGGAGATCCGCCGCCGCCGTATAAGCCTGGGAATCACTGAATCGTGGGATTCTGTACCGGTAAGCGGTGTCGAAAATGCTGCCTATTATTATTCTACTTACAATGGTGCCGACAGGGTTAAGGTAAGCGACAGGAAGAAAATAATGGTCCTCGGTGGCGGCCCCAACCGTATCGGACAGGGAATTGAGTTTGACTATTGCTGTGTACACGCCGCGTTTGCTATCAGGGATGCCGGGTATGAGTCAATAATGGTAAACTGTAACCCCGAAACGGTTTCAACCGATTATGACACTTCCGACAAGCTTTACTTTGAACCTCTCACCGCCGAAGATGTCCTCAGCATCTACGAGAAAGAGAAACCGCTGGGAGTTATCGTGCAGTTCGGCGGACAGACACCGCTTAACCTTGCCGGAGAACTGGCAGAGGCAGGGGTGCAAATACTGGGCACTACACCGGAAACGATAGACCTGGCGGAAGACCGTGATCATTTCAGGCATATGATGGAGAAGCTCGGAATTCCCCAGCCCGAATCAGGGATGGCCTCTACGCTTGAGGAGGCTCTTTTGATCGCCGAAAGGATAGGATACCCGCTTATGGTAAGACCTTCCTATGTGCTTGGAGGAAGGGCCATGAAGATCATTATTGACGAAGAAATGCTCAGGCAGTATGTCAGGGAAGCCGTCGATGTCTCCCCCGACAGACCCCTGCTGATCGACCTCTTCCTCGAAGACGCCATTGAAGCAGAGGCTGATGCCATTTCGGATGGCGATTACGCCGTCGTACCCGCAGTGATGCAGCCGATTGAGTATGCAGGCATACATG
>CAYRQY010000073.1:0-10821 GCA_964426435.1 uncultured Rikenellaceae bacterium
CATAGCGCTTCCCTGTCCTTCATAAGTTGTTGCCAGGGAACCATTCCGGTCAAATTCAACAACTATAGTGCTCCCAGTGACAGGGAACAACTGCCGTGCAAGGGTTCCGATCCGGTGGGCAGCAGCTGTGTGCGAGCTTGAAGGCCCCCGCATAACCGGACCAATTACATCATTGAAAATACCGGCTTTCATGAGATCGGGAATTAATTTTAATCAAAGAATAAATATGATTATTTTCACACATAAAAGTAAATTAAAAATGGTCCGATCACAATATTCCCGGTTTAATATCCTGAAGTTTAGCAGCAGAATTATCAGCATTATTCTTCTCCTGGTGTTTGCTTCTGCTTCTGTAAGCAATTTGTCAGGTCAGGATGCAGACATCCCTTCCCTGATAGAAAAAAGGTCTTTCAATCCTGCTGAAATACTATGGTATGAAGGTCCCGCAGGAAAATGGGAAGAAGCTCTCCCTGTTGGCAACGGAAGGCTGGGTGCTATGGTATTCGGAAAAACGGATGAGGAGAGGATCCAGTTGAACGAGGATACCTACTGGACAGGAGGACCTTATTCCACTGTAGTTAAAGGCGGGAGTCAAGTGCTTCCGCAAATTCAGGAGCTGATTTTTTCAGGAGATATTATTGGTGCACATAAACTTTTCGGGAGAAACCTGATGGGATATCCGGTCGAGCAGCAGAAATACCAGTCGCTGGCCAACCTGGTGATCAGGCTGAAGGAAACCGGCGAGGTGAGCGGATACAGGAGGTGGCTCGACCTTGGAAGCGGCATCACGGGAGTGGAGTACCAGATAAACGGGGTCAGATTCCGGAGGGAGGTATTTTCATCTGCCCCCGACCAGGTTATCGCGGTCAGGCTTACGGCAAACAAGCCCGGTTCGCTCTCATTTACAGCAAGCCTTCGGGGAGTCCGCAACAGCCAGATGTCCAACTATGCCACCGATTATTTCAGAATGGATGGTTACGGAACTGACCAGCTGATCCTTTACGGAAAATCTGCAGATTACCTCGGTATTGCAGGAAGATTAAAGTATGAAGCCAGGCTGAAGGCGGTTCCCGAGGGAGGAAAAATGCATCTCGATGATACGGAACTGGTAATCGAAAATGCTGATGCGGTAACTCTTTATATTGCAGCTGCCACCAGCTTTAATAATTATATGGATGTCAGCGGAGATGAGCACAGGAGAGTTGAGGATTATCTGGCCGGGATTTCATCAAAAAGTTACAGTGAGATACGTGCCTCGGCACTTAACGATTACAGGGTTCTATTTGACAGGGTAAAACTTACTCTCCCTGTTACAGAAAATTCTTACCTTCCCACAGATACCAGGATGAAAGAGATACAGGATTCCCCTGATCCTGCCCTGGCGGCTTTATGCTACCAGTTCGGAAGGTATCTTATGATCTCCTCTTCACGTCCCGGAACTCAGCCTGCAAACCTGCAGGGTATCTGGAACCAGGATATGAATCCTTCGTGGGACTCAAAATATACTACAAACATTAATACTCAAATGAATTACTGGCCTGTTGAAACAGGCAATCTGGCTGAATGTGCCGTACCTTTGATAAAGATGGTCAGGGAGCTTACCGACCAGGGAGCACAGGTTGCCCGCGAACATTATGGCTGCGGGGGGTGGGTTTTTCATCAGAACACTGATATCTGGCGTGTTGCCGCCCCTATGGATGGCCCGACATGGGGTACGTTTACCGTTGGAGGTGCCTGGCTCTGCACGCATCTGTGGGAACACTATCTGTTCAACCCCGATAAAGAGTACCTGAAAGAGATCTATCCGGTGATCAGGGGTTCAGTTGAGTTTTTTATGGACTTCCTGGTTCCCGATCCGACAGGCAGGTGGCTGGTCACAAATCCATCGACTTCTCCTGAGAATCCTCCTAAAGGACCTGGATACAGGTATTTCTTCGATGAAGTTACGGCTATGTATTATTTCACTACAATCTGTTACGGTTCATCCATCGACATGCAGATACTTAAGGATCTTTTCGGATACTACTGCCGGGCTGCTGAGATCCTGGGAATTGACAGCGAATTCTCTGGCAGGGTTGCTGGTGCTGCAGAGAGGCTGGTGCCGCCGCAGGCAGGCAGTGACGGTTCTCTTCAGGAGTGGACTCCCGATTTTGAGCAGCTGGAAAAGGAACACAGGCATTTCTCACACATGTACGGTTTATATCCGGGAAATGTCATTTCGGCAAAGAGGACCCCCGAACTGACTGATGCATGCATGAAGGTTCTGGAGCAGAGGGGTGATGGCGGAACCGGCTTTTCCAGGGCATGGAAAATGGCTCTGTGGGCAAGGCTCCATGATGGCGACAGGGCAAACAGTATATTCAAGGGTTATCTCAGGGATCAGGCTTACCCCCAGTTATTTGCAAAATGCTTTACTCCTCTTCAGGTTGACGGCTCATTCGGTGTTACTGCTGCCATTACCGAAATGCTGATCAAGTCGCACGAGGGAATTATTGACCTTCTTCCCGCCATTCCTGCTGAATGGATTAATGGAAGTTTTAAAGGCGTATGTGCACGGGGCGGTTTTGAAGTATCAATGGAGTGGAAAAACGGAAAGATCACAAGCCTGTCGGTTCTTTCAAAAGCCGGAGAAGTATGTACAATAAACCCCGGAACAAGGGTAAAAGTTACATCTGGTGGCAGGAAAACAGCATATAAAGTACTTTCTGACGGCTCTGTCAGGTTCAATACTGTCAGGGGTGCAAGGTATAACCTTGAAACTGGCGGATAAACCGATATCTTTAAAAGCCTTTGCCGGTGACCTCCAGATGACAGGCTTTAAATATTACTGCAGTACTACAAGGAATCTCCGAAGTCGCTCCTGAACTTCTCCACAAGCTTATCGGGCCAGTTGGTTTTAGCTTTCAGCTTTCCGACAAAGAACCTTAAAACGGGAGGCTCCTCAACCCATTCCAGTCCTCCGATCAGGTCCCTGTTTTCGTACAGCCAGGTTACCCTGTCTTCCATGTACCTGACCTGCGACAGGGTAAATACCCTCCTGGGAAATGCCAGGCGAAGCAGTTCAACATCGGCAAGTATATCATCCCCTTTCTCGTCCCTGACACTCGAAATGGTTCCGCGTTCCATTCCCCTTACACCCGAGGCAATAAAGAGAGCCCCGGCAAGTGCGCCTGCCGGGTAATCATTCTGCGGAACGTGGGGTATGAATCCGCACGCATCGAGGTGGCACCCGAGTCCACCGGCGGGAGTCACTACAGGTATGCCTTTTTTCACGAATGAGTCAACAGCATATTTTATAAAACCGGGTGAGTGGCTTATAACATCCATATCGAGAGTCTCATACAGACCAACAGCCATCGCTTCGATCTCCCGGACACTCATCCCGCCGTATGTAAGGAAGCCCTCAAACAGAGGAACCAGGTCCCTCATTTTCATATATATCTCCCTGTTATCCGTACAGATACCTCCTCCCCTGGTACAGCTTACCTTACGGCCGGAGAAATATGAGAAATCGGTATAGCTCATCATCTCATGCAGAATCTCCTTAATCGTCCTGTCTTCATACCCCTTTTCCCTGGTCTTGATGAAATAGAGGTTCTCGTTGATGAGGCTGGTATCCATAAGTACCAATATTCCATGCTTCCGAGATATCTGCCATACATCCTTCATGTTCTGCATCGAAAAGGGTTGTCCGCCAATAAGATTTGTACCGGCTTCAAACCTGATAAATGCTATGTTTCCTGCGCCATACTGCTTTATTACACTCTCAAGCTTATCAGTATCTATATTGCCTTTGAAAGGGTGATCACTCTTAATATTCAGCGCTTCGCCGGTGTAGACTTCATGGACTATTCCTCCAACCAGTTCTATGTGGGCCTTGGTTGTTGTGAAATGATAATTTGTAGCCACAATTTTACCCGCGGTTATGAAAGTCTGCGCAATGATATGCTCGGCAGCTCTTCCCTGGTGAACCGGCAGGAAGTATTTCTGGTTGAAAACATCATTTATTGCTTTTTCAAGCTTTGAGTAGCTGAAGGAGCCTGCATAAGAGTCGTCGGCAACCATCATTGCCGCCATCTGGTTGTCGCTCATGGCATTGGTGCCGCTGTCGGTAAGCATATCCAGAAAAACATCCTTGTTCTGCAATAGAAAGGTATTGAATCCTGCTTCTTCAATGGCTTTTTTTCTTTCTTCCACAGGGAGAAGATTAAGTTTCTGTACAACCCGCACCTTATGCATTTCGAGAGGCAGATCCTGTCCGCCGAAGAACTTCACTGCGCTGTTTTGATGAGCTTCTTTCATATCTGGTTTCTGTTTCATTTATAAAAAAAGGCTTGCCGTTTCGCGGGCAAGCCATATCTGTGTGTATTAATCTGGTTTACATTTCATAAAACAGGACTCGTTATTTCTTCCTGTTAATAAAAGAGTAATAATGGATTCCGATATTAAATTCCAGGATCATTTTTACTTATAAATTATTTCTCAAACATAGCTTTTTTTTACAAATCAGCAAAAAAATGAGTCAGAATAACAAATTATTCCGGCCATTCCGTTTCAATGCCCTGGCTCCTGATCATATTCTGAAATTCTGAAAGAAGGTTTTTATTTTCCCGCACATTACGGGGGATTGTTTTCTTAGATGCAGCAAATGCAATGAGCGATCCGGCAGACTCTCCGATGTTCCACTCGACGGGGTGAAGCCTGTAGCATCCGTTTGTGATATGGGTAGTGCCAATGTTTTTATTGGCAGGAATAAGGTTCTCAATCCTCACCGGTATCAATGACCCCAGCGGAATCTGAAAGGGAAGGGAGGGGAAGTCGATATAATTGTCACCTTCGCAGGAAGGATGAAGGTCGATATGATAGTACCCGGTACCTACGCTGTCGAAAAACCAGGCAGCCCTGACATTCTCCTTTTCGCCCGTGACAAGCGATCTGTTCTCTCTGCCGACATGTTCCTCGAGGACCCTGAATATGGCTTTTATCCTCCTCGATTCCCGTATGTAGGGATACTTTGCCAGGCCGTCGTCAGTGTCCATAATATCCTTTCTGAGTCTCAATCCTTTCCATCCATACCCTCCGCCGGGCCGGGGAGCCTCGGTCTGAAGCCAGTAAAGCAGGGAGAGGCTGAGCTCTTTTGCCCTTTTTACATGAAAGCTGTTTTCTGCTTCATTTCCTGTTATGATATTTCCCAGCATGTAGTCGTTCTGCGGCCAGTTAACGAGGGTTATATCACTTCTGTATGTTCCGTTGATGAAGTTCTTTCTGCTGATGATCCTTCTGTACAGCCAGAGGTTCAGAAATGGCGATGTATCAGCGCCTGACGGGTCGAATCCCAGTTCCTTCGGGATAAGTGTTGACGGAGTAGAGTACTTAAGCTCCAGTAATTTTCCGGACCATGGAGGAGTAAGCGGCGGAGTATGATCTCGCCAGAATTCGTACTCCCCGGGTTTTTCTATTGTGTGATCTTCACCATCCAGGTAATCCATGGCAAAGCATACCGTGAATGCCTGGTTGTTACCAGGTTTTGCCTTTTCCGGAGCATGAATCTCTCCCGTGTCACTCCTCGATTCAGTTCCGGTTACATGCTCAGTGCCTGTAAGGGGCAACAGGCTGCCTGTCTCCGTGGCATCGATGAACCAGGGTGCATCAAGGGAGATCGTCTTGCCGGTAACGAGGCTCACTGCATCAAGTGATCTTATCCTGTCCCCGTCAACAACTGCCGATGTTATTTTATGATGCTTTAGTAGTACCAGCCTCCTGCTGCTTATATACTGGGAAAGCATTTCCTCAAGGACCGCTGCGGCAACAGCAGGCTCATGACATAATCTGGATACAGATCCGTCGCCGGGGTTCAGGTAAATATTACTTGCTGCTAAAGGTGTCAGTGGATAGTTTCTGAAATAGTAGTCTCTGATGTTTGTCCTGAAATCCCGATATAGTTTTGTACCTCCGTGTGTTTCGATCCATTGATGTTCATCCGGGGGCACACCCTGTTGTGAGAGTTGTCCTCCAACCCAGTCTGTTTCTTCAGTCATAACAACGCTCATATTATTACGCAGGGCTGCAAGTGCAGCTGCACAGCCTCCCAGTCCGGCCCCGGCAATGACAAGGTCTGCCGAGAGGCCTGTTCCTTTAACCGGATTGCTTTTAATCTGGTCTCGGCTTTTAAGTATAACAGGAGCTCCTATCAGGCTGCTGCCAAGGAGTGAGCTGCCTCCTGCAGCGACGAGATGAACAAACTTTCTGCGCTTCAGGATCTGGGCCGGATTTTTCATAGCAGGGGAGTTAATATTTATAACTTCATTAGTGTTCACTTAAATTATAGTACTATAAGTTTCGCCGGGCTTCTTTTGTGAAATCACCTTTATATCCGAGATTCATCCAGGCTATAACAACACCCGCAGTCATGAACATTATCAGGCTGTAGATGGCCGGGCTGATGGTCATTGTCGGATTGTGCAGCAGAGTTGCGCATATGGTGATGCCCAGGGTGCCGTTTTGTATGCCTGATTCTATGGATATGGTGATTCGCTGCGTTACCTGTAACCGGAACAGCCGGGCGGAAAAGAACCCGATGAGCATCATTGTCAGATTAAGCGCCAGGGCTACCGGACCGGCCTGCCTGAACGAACTGGCCAGGATCTCTTTGTCGTTGAGGACAGCAGCAAGGATGACCAGTATAAGCAAGATGCCGGACATAATCTTCACCGGCTTGTTCATCAACGCTGCAAAACGGGGTGCCCTGGCACGGATGACCATCCCAATGGCCACAGGAACAAGGGTGATGATAATCACGGAAAGCATCGTGTTGAAAACGGGGAGTGGGACATATTCCCCCTGTTGCATGAAATAACGGAGCGATAGATTAACGATCGGCGGGATGGTGAAAACGACAATAATGCTTGAGATGGCTGTGAGGGAAATGGATAATGCCGTGTCTCCCCTGGAAATGTGCGAGATCAGATTTGATGTCGGTCCGCCTGGACAGGCGGCAAGAACCATAATTCCGACCGCAAGTTCGGGGGTGCTCATGGGAAAGATAAGCAGAAGAAGAAAACCTATGACAGGCAGGACTACAATCTGATTCAGGATACCGATCGTGGCAGCCTTCGGATAGAGTGCGACCCGCTTGAAGTCGGCCGGGGTTAATGACAGGCCCATTCCCAGCATAATAATCCCCAGCGAAATGGGGAGAAAAACTTCGGTCAGAAAATTTGATTCCATAGATGCAGGTATAATCTTGTTAGGTATATTTTAATAGTTGAGCCTAAATAACGAAAATTTATTATACAAGCACCTTCAATCATAACGGTTTTCCGGTCGAAAGTGGTTCGGCTGTACGGATTTAACTTTGAATTCCAGTGTGAAGGTTGGGTTAATCCTTCATGGAATCTCAATTTCCGAAGGATCATCGGGATTATCTGCAAAAAACCAGTCTTCATCTATGTTCAGTTCACTGGTTATTCTGTCTAAGTTTACCTTCATATATTTTCCCTCGGCAGATACAGCTGTCTCTCCGTTTGGGAGAATAATCTCCCCGGTCCCTTCAAAGGAACGGTTTCCTTCGCTGGTAATACGTCCTACAATTTTCAATTCCTGACCAAGAGGTATTGGCTTCCTGAATTTGGTCTTCAATTCCAGGGTCACACCCCATATCTGTTCATCTTTGCCTATACAAATGGCCCTTCCTATTGTTTCGTCAAGAATAGCACCGGCAATACCGCCATGCATTCGTCCGGGATAACCCTGGTGCTGATCCGAAGGCTTAATAAGAGCCACCAGCTCACCGGCATCAGTTTCATAGAAACCGGCTTGCAGCCCGAAATCATTCTTCTCGCCGCAAACAAAACACATTTTTGAGATCTGCTGCTTTTTTGTGACTTTATGTTTCATAGATATCAATTGTCTGACAAAAATAGAATATTCTCAAAAACCGTCAGCTGAAGCTGACGGCAATTGAAGAATGACAAGCAATCATACAATATAAATTAAAAATAAGCTGAAGCTGACGGCAATTGAAGAATGATAAGCAATTATACAATATAAATTAAAATAAGCTGAAGCTGACGGCAATTGAAGAATAGAAATTGTCCAACAGTATAGCTTTAGAAAAAGCTGAAGCCAACAAGTTGAAATACAAACAAATCATTTTGCCTGAACCAATAATTTAATAGAAACCTTTTTCAACTGCCGTTGGCTTAAGCCAACGGCCTGGGATATAATAATAAAAGAGGGCTTTAGCCCAACTTTTCTTGCCAGAGTAGAATCTTTCCATTATATTTACTCTGTTACTCGCCAGCATTTCTTTATTATGTCGCATATAAGAATCCTGGTCCATTGTGTATGGACCACAAAAAACAGGCTTCCTGTTCTTAGGGATGAAATCAGGGATAAAGTAATTTATCATATCCGGGAGAATGCTTTAAAGAAAGGCATCTTTATTGATCATATTAATGGATATCATCAGCATTTACATGCTTTAATATCACTGGGAGGGAAACAGGATATTTCCGATGTAATGCAACTGATAAAGGGAGAGAGTTCATTCTGGATAAACAAAAACAAACTGACAAGAATGAGATTTGAATGGCAGGATGACTTTTATGCTGTTTCTATCGGGATCTCACAACTTTATTCATTAAGACAATACATCAGGAATCAGCCGGGACATCATGCAGTAACCTCATTTAAGAAAGAATTAAAAAAGATAATTGAGGAATACCAATTGGAGAAGAAATTGGACTAATGTCCTGCAAAAAAGGGGGGCTTAATTGCCATTGGCTTAAGCCAATGGCAATTGAAACCTGGCCACAAATTTGTTTTCAGGGAAGATTGTCTATTGCCATAGCCAACAGCCCAATTTTTATTTGACTCGCATCCCAAACTTTAATAACTTTATATCTTTGAACGACTAAGATGGCCAGCCTCGTTCCCGGATACGAATACGACATCTTCATCTCCTACCGCCAGAAAGACAACAGGCACGATGGGTGGGTAACCGGGTTTGTAGAGAATCTGAAGGGAGAACTTGAATCCACCTTCAAGGAGGAAATAAGTGTCTATTTTGACATTAATCCTCATGACGGTCTGCTGGAAACTCATGATGTTGATGAATCCCTGAAAGAGAAGTTGAAATGCCTGGTATTCATCCCGATAATCTCACGAACATATTGCGATCCTAAGTCATTTGCCTGGGAACATGAGTTCAAGGTTTTTGTTGAGAAAGCCTCGCAGGACAAGTATGGACTTAAGGTGAAACTGCCAAACGGGAATGTGGCTAGCAGGGTGTTGCCGGTGAGGATCTATGACCTTGATCCCGGCGATATTAAACTGTGTGAATCGGCGCTGGGTGGAGTATTACGAGGTGTTGAGTTTATATATGCCGAACCCGGAGTGAACAGACCTCTCAAACTAAATGATGACGAAAAGACAAACCTCAACAGGACAAAATATATTAACCAGATTAACAAAGTAGCAAACGCTATTAAAGAAATAATATCCGCACTCGGACAAGATATTCCCGAAAAGGAGGAGATACCCAAAAAAGTCTTAATGCCTGTAAATGTTTCCAGGAAGAAATATAAACCCGCAATGGTTACAGGATTGATCATAGTCTCAGTCCTGCTTCTGGCAGTCATTTTGTTAATACCTAAGATTCTAAGTCCGGCAGATCTTGAAAAATCAATTGCTGTTCTTCCATTTGTGAACAACAGTCCTGATACTGCGAATGTATACTTTCTGAACGGTATCATGGACAGGATCACAACTAATCTCCAGATGATAAAGGAACTCAGACTAATCGACCAGACTTCAGTTGAACAATATCGAAATATCAAGACTAAATCTATTCCTGAGATTGCCAGAGAGCTGGGAGTTAACTATATAGTTGCAGGAAGCGGACAGAAGTATGGAGATTCATTCAGCTTGACGGTTCGGCTAGTAAAAGCGAAAGGTAAAGAGACTCAGCTCTGGGCTAAACCATATGACAACCAGCAAATTAATGAAGTAAATGATTATTTCAGAATACAAAGTGAGGTTGCCCGTATTATTGCAGCGGAATTAAAAGCGGTAATTACTCCTGAAGAAAAGCTGCTTATTGACAAGATCCCTACAAAAAACCTCAGGGCTGACGACTTTTATCAAAGAGGCAGAGAGGAAGAAGGAAGATTTCCCTATTATGATATTACAGAATCAAATGTCGCCCTGGCTGGATTAAATCCATCAACCCGGCAAGCTGTCGAAAGGGCCGAGAAAATGTATAAAACTGCATTGGAATATGATTCCACCTTTGCACTGGCATATACGGCACTTGCTGGAATATACTGGCGCAAAAATTACTATAAGGAATATTTTTCAGAAAACTTCCTGGATTCAGTATTAAAGCTGGCAAACCGGGCTCTTTATTATGATGATAAGCTGTGTGACGCATATTTTATCCGTGGTGCGTATTATGGTACATCAGGGCAATATAAACAGGCTTATGATGATTTTGACAGAGCAATTAAGATCAATCCAAACTACTGGCTGGCTTATTACGGGAAAGGTAATTATAGTGATTATCCTGAAGCTCTTGATAACTTCCTTCAAGCTGCTTCCCGTCATCATGGAGCCGGATTATCGACAATATTTAAAAATATCGGCTCCATCCTTTCGATTGCCGGCTTTCGTGATCTGGCAGAGAAATATATAAAAGAGGTAATTAAGCTGGAACCTGACTCAACTTCGTATTATTTTTGGCTCTATATGCATGAATTTGAACATAATAAATGCTATAAATTCTATAAAACCAGATATTCACGTGATTCAACTGATCTTAAG
>CAYRQY010000074.1:0-10645 GCA_964426435.1 uncultured Rikenellaceae bacterium
ATACCATTTACGGATCGAAGGGCCTGAGGCAGATGAGCGATACCGATATTCTTGTAAGGAAAGAGGATGTGATGAAATCCTGGCTGATCCTGCAGGAACATGGATTTGAACCTGATACTATAAAATCACCGCTTCACAGGAAAATAAAGACTCACATCGGTAAGCACATGCCCACCCTGAGAAAGGATGGGTATGCGGTTGAGATACATCACCGGCTGTTCAGTGAGGCCGTCAGAAACGAAAAACTCGATGAAGCCATTGAAAATGCCGTTGAGATTAATATCGAAGGTACAAAGGCATTTACTCTCCCTGATGATATTCATCTTGACTACCTGAAGAAACATTATGATTACCACAATCTGACCGATGATTTTCAGTTGAGGCTGTTTGTTGACCTTTGGCTGCTGAATCCTGACGCCGCACCGCATCTTACTGAAGAAATGATCACAAAGAAGGGGGGTAAGTCATCAGGACAGCAGAGGGAGATTTACAGGGAACATTTCTTTTCAATACCGCCACGATACAGGATCCGGTATTTAGCAGGTGATACTTTCCCATCTGTAGAGTGGATGAAGCGGAGGCACGGGTGCGGGGCACTAAAGGCACTCATTTATTATCCGCGACGAATGGGGAAACTATTATGGCTTTTTAAATAACTCCGCTGAGCCTTTTATTCTTCCTGCCGCTATGCCCTCTGGCCACCGAAGCTTTAGCGAAGGTGGCTTACGCCGTTACGCCGCTGCACCCTTATCTCATTTTAGTTAATATTATCTGAAAAATTGTTAATATGAAGGAATTGACTTAGTGAATAATGGCCTATCTTTAGCGGATTATCCGATCTGGTAACAAATAGTGAAGTACAATAGTGTTCCATACAGTAATCCAATTATTAACCTGATTAAACTTATAAAATCGTGAAAAGCGTTGTTCTAAAACTACGGTATCTTGTACTCCTGCTCGCAGTAGCAGGATTTGTATCCTGTGAAGGCCCTCAGGGGCCGCTTGGCCCGGTAGGACCTACTGGTCCTCAGGGTCCCATTGGTCCGACAGGCAATACCGGTCCTGCCGGTCAGGACGGTGCTGACGGTAATGCCAATGTGAAAATGGTTACTATTCTGGCGGACGATGTCCTCTGGGTTGAAGGAACATACTTGGGCCGTCCGGCTAATGTTTATTCCCATACTGCTCCTGAGGTAAACAATGACATTATAAATCACGGAGCTGTCCTGGGCTACTGCTATATGTTTGAAGAGTGGTATGCCCTGCCGATAATGTGGGAAAGCGAAGATGGATCAAGCAGGCAATATGTTCTGCATACCTTTTCACCCAATACCATAACCCTTTACGCCTATCAGACCGACGGGGTAATGGATCCAAGCGTAATTGAGCATTACAGGTTCCTTCTGATAACGGATTATACCATAACAAATCCCAAAGGTTCATCTGCCGAAAAGGCTATCCTTGAGAAGTTGAAAAAAGAAGGAGTCGATGTGAATAATTATTATGAAGTGATGACTTATTTTGAGCTTAAGTATTAGTGCTCATAATGAAACTATAACTGGTTTTTATCGTTAAATTCAGGGAGCTTTCCGGGAAAAGGGTAGCTGTGTAGATAATATTTTTGATCAGGCATACTAATAAACCCATTTCATGAGAAGAAACAGATTGATTTTCAGGTCCGTTATAATACTGGCTCTTGCACTGGCACTGGCAGCCGGTCAGTCGGCGGCACAGGTGACACCATTGCAAAACTGGACAAATCTATATCACGGTACCGTAACGATGCAGCAGGATTTTGATTATCCTGTTGCAGAAGGCACCGGTTCGAACAGGATGCTTGTTGTAGCAATAGCTGTCGCAAGGAATGGTGCCGGAACCGTTGATGTAAGCCTTTCTTATGGTGGGCAGGCGCTCTTACTGGCAGACGGTGACATGGGCGTATCATCGGTTAAACAGCACACAGCTGTATATTATCTCGACGAATCAGGCCTTAATAACGCCTTAAACAGTACTCTATCAGTTTCAGTAAGTGGCGGAACAGTTGGTTTTACAGATATCTGGGCAGCGCTGTTCGACTTTGTTGAACAGACAGATCCGTTTACCAACATCCGAAAATACAGCAGCGGGACAACACAAGTCCCGGGGTTCTCTCTTGCACCCCCTCTTTCGATCGATTCATACGATAAGGCCATAGAGGTTATTAGCGCTTACAGGAACAGCTATAACCAGATACCTGCAATAACATATGCCACGGACTGGACCATGGTGAACGAACAGACAGGAGTGTATACTTCTGGTTTTGGAGGCTGGAGTGTAAGGAACGGCGTGGCAAACCGCAACTTCCCGCTCACAGATATTACAGACGCTTCTCCAACTACCTTCAGCAGGGATGCATTGGCCTCGGTAACGGCGTTAAGCCTGAATTATGAGCCACCTCCCCCGCCAACCATCCAGGCATCGGATATCGTCTTTACAAATGTCACGTCGTCATCCTTTACAATCAGCTGGACAAACGGAGACGGGACAAACAGGATAGTTCTGATAAAGACAGGAAGCGCAGTGGACAGCGATCCGGTGTCAGGTACAACATATACTGCAAATACAAATTTCGGTGAGGGTTCGCAGATCGGTACCGGGAATTATGTTGTTTACACCGGCACAGGGAACACCGTTACGGTTAATAACCTCGACGGAAACACAATCTACCATGTTGCCGTGTATGAGTTCAGCGGTCCTCCGGGACTCGAATATTACCTTATGGATCCCGCAAGGGGCAGTCAGCTGACCCTGCCCGAAAGCGCTCTGGAAGATGATTACCGGTCGAACGGAACGGGCAACTGGGCAACACCTGAAATATGGCAGACCTACAGCGGATCGATGTGGATCACAGCAACTTCAGCTCCCACATTCGAAAGCGGCACGATCACCATCAGGAACGGACATACCGTAACTATGGCTGAAAATGTGACCGCTGACCAGGTTGTGATTCAGGCCGAAGCAAAAGTTATAGTAAACTCAGACATAACATTTACAATTGCCGACAGTGATGATGATACAGACTGCATTGTAAACGGAGTACTTGAAAACTCGGGGACCATTACCCCAACAGGCGCCCTGAGTTTTAACAGCGGTTCAACCTACCAGCATACAAGAAACGGTGGTGCCGTGCCTGCTGCATCGTGGGATGCCTCTTCACTATGCCTTTTCACCGGAATAATCTCTCAGGCTCCCTCGGGATTAGGGCAAAGTTTTGGTAATCTTACCTGGAACTGCCCGGCACAATCATCTTCTCCAAACCCGATCATTAACGACAATGTAATCATAAATGGTGATTTTATACTGCTGAATACCGGACTGGGCAAGCTGTCAGTTACCAGCACCTCAACATCGAGAACAGTTTCGATCAACGGAAATTATTATCAGAGCGGTGGGATATTTGATTTGTCTTCCGGCAGCGGCACCGGTATTCTTAACATTGCCGGCAACTTTTCATTCACCGGTGGTACCATAACCGAATCGTCCTCAGGCAGGGGATCGGTTGTATTCAACGGTAACGGTACAATGCAGATGTACACATCAGGAGGGACACTGAGCAATACCATTGATTTTACAGTTAATCAGGGCGTATATCTTCAGATGGGTACAGGAACATCTCCTTCTGTTATATCAGGCAGTAATGGCAATTTTACCCTGCCGGCAGAAGCCAACATCGGGATAACATCCTCTGCAGGAATAACTCTTACTGCCACCGGCCAGAACGGGGGTAACATACAGGTGACAGGCATTCGTTATTATGACGAACAGGCAGGTTATTTCTATAACGGTGCAGTGAACCAGAATGCAGGGAACGGGCTTCCGGTTGAAGTGTCCAGTGTTGAAATAAACAATACCGGTGGTGTGGTAACCTTCCATACTGCCCGCACAATAACCAGTTTTTCGATCAGGAACGGTTCCAGGGTTAATCTCAATAATGGACTGATTCATTCCACGAGTCTGCTTATCCTTGGAGGTGCCGGCCAGCCTGCCGGTTCCCACGGCCATCCCGATTCGGGTGCCGAGTACACAAATGACATCTTCTTCGCTCCGTCGACAGGTATAGTGAATAATGCTCCTCCTGCCGGAACATGGCTTGGCATTACACCCGACTGGCACACTGCCACAAACTGGGTTGGCGGAGTCCCCACATCAGAAACGAATGCAGTAATATCATCATTCACAGCTAATCAGCCTGTTGTTTCGGGTCCCGTAACCGCGGTGGCAAACAGTGTGACAATCCGCCAGGGTGCATCGCTTACAATTGAACCACTGGCAAGCGCAACAACGGAAACCATAATAAACAACGGAACTCTCAATCTTAACTCCGATGAGAATGGTATCGCTTCGCTTATCGTGGATAGCTATACCGGCACCGGGACGGAGAACATCCAAATCTACCTTACAGGAGGCGGCGATGAAGCAACATACCCGTGGCACTATATCTCTTCTCCTGTCGCAACCCTCTTGACAGATGTTTTCACCACAGGCGATAATCCCACTTACGACCTGGCAGCCTACTACGAGCAGCTCGCCTCCGAGAGCCAGCACGAAGGATGGATCGCATGGGACGGATGGGACTATTCACTCGGGGATTATCCGGCAAACCCTGAGGACTACTATACCTTCAGCAATCTTGAACCCGGAAAGGGATATAATGTATACTACTACGAGCCTTTTGTGGTAAAGACGTTTGCCGGAAATCTGAATACATCTGATGAAACCGAATCATTATCATATTCAGGCACAGAGGTTAATGATGACCTCAAGGGATGGAACCTGCTGGGAAATCCATTCTCCTCGAGCCTCAGCTGGGACGACATCGCACTTACCCTTCCTGGGGGAGGCGAGATTGACAATGCCATCTATTTTACAAGGAATAACCAGCGGGTATCATACGTCGATGGCGTGGGCAGCGCCGGAGATGTTACGGGAGACATACCACCGATGCAAGGATTTTTCGTCAAGGCAAACATAGCAGGACAAAGCCTTACACTGCCTGCATCGGCCAGGGTGCACAGTACCCAGAACCGGTACAAGGGAGATGGCGGCAAGCAGATCCCGCT
The DNA here is from genome assembly GCA_964426435.1 of uncultured Rikenellaceae bacterium. Classification (GTDB taxonomy): domain Bacteria; phylum Bacteroidota; class Bacteroidia; order Bacteroidales; family VadinHA17; genus LD21. The sequence continues at coordinate 5,100 of CAYRQY010000074.1, forward strand.
GCTGAGGCTTAAAATCGAAGGCGGGAATAAGTCATCGGATGAAACGGTGGTGAGGCTCGATACAAAGGCAGGGAGCGGATTCGATTCCGGTCTCGATGCATACAAGTTCGGCAGGAAGAGTGATTACCTGGGCTTATGGACCATCGGCGGACCGGTGAGCTACAGCATAAACAGCATACCGTTCCCCGAGACAAAAACTGAGATAGCTGCGGGGATAAATATCCCGGAAACCGGCAGTTTCAGGTTAACTGCAACAAGCCTCCAGGGACTTGAAAACTATAACGTTTACCTTATCGACAGGTCCACCGGTTTTACGGTTGATCTTAAAAGATCGTCTTCGCTGAGCTTCACCGCCTCAAAAGGCATTTTTGACTATCGCTTCATTATCAGGATAGAGAACATTGCCACTAGTATTCAAAAGCAAGAGGTTCCTGTAAGCAATTTCAATATTTACACTTCCGGAGGAATGATAAATATTGATCCCCTCTCTGACCTGTGGGACGGTAAAAGAGGATCTGTCGAATTGCTGAACATTACCGGAACCAATCTATTAAAAATTACGAATATTGAATTCAATAAGGGTTCTTTGATACAGGTACCTTCTCCCGGTCAGCCGGGGATCTATTTTGTAAGGATCGAATCGGGGCAGATGAGGCATGTGGCAAGAGTAAGTGTCAGATAAGCTGAAGATCAATTTGACGAAGATATTTTAATGATCCACTAATAATTGTCATGTTTTAAAAAAAAGAGATACATTTGCAAAAATTGTCCTAATACCATAAGTTTAGATTTTAGTCTGGACATTTTAAGATGGCACAAAAGAAGCAATATATAAAGCCGGCTGTAATCAGAATAAAACTTGACACCAGCGTTACACTTATGCTGATCAGTCCGCCTAAAAACCCCATGCCAAGAGGAGATGCCACAAAGGGTAACGATAATCCGTTCGCCAGTCCCTTTAGTGACAAGCCATTCGGTTAATAGAGAAATGTCATTCGATGATTATTATAATGAGTGGGCTATAATGCAGCCATATTCAGAATCAGAATAATCTCTAACCAGGTAATTTGACATGATTAGTTCGCTTCTAATCTCTTCTTCAGTAAAGTAATGAATGAAGTCAGGCATAAGCATGTCGCCGGTCTCTGTCTTTTCTATCCTCCTGATTGTTCTAAAGAAATTTGATACAATCCTGATTACTTTTTCATGCCTGCTTCTGTTCTTCGTATAAAGAAAAGAAATCATAAGGGGAAATCCCTCCTTCAGAAAGGGATGCAATCCTTTAAGGAAAGAAATACGTTTCTTTCTTCCGGTGATTAGAGAATAGGCTCCCCATCCTATGAGAATTCCGTCGTATTTACTTATATATTCAGGAACACTGCTTCCAGGCAGGTATTCAATTGTCTTCTCCAGGCCGTTCCTTTTCAGAAAATCATTCCCGTAATCAATCAGCTTTAAATTGCATTCGTAGCTGTCAACCTCAAACCCCATTCTATGAAGTGCCAGAACTTCTCTGCCTCCGCCGGCTGCAATTAAAAGTATCTTCTTCGAATTTGTGAAGTGCTTCTCAATCATAGACTTTTCCCAGTGATACAATCCCGACAGGTTATATTTGTCATCTGTATAGTGTTTCTTTTGGCTGTAAAAAAGCCTGTCTGAATATTCAAGGCTGCGTTCGCTCATCACTCCAAGCCAAAATCCTGAATGCAGGGCGTCGATTAGGGTCTGGAGTTTTTTGCTTAACCTGAATGACAGATGCGACAGTTTGGCAACAAATTTATACCAGGCCATTTACGTTATTATTATGCATCCAAAGATAGTGTTTTACAGGCATCGGAAATAAATCCTATATTTGTTTACCCATTTGATATTCCAGCGATGAAGATATTGTTCAGAACGATCCCCGGTTGTTTAATCCTTATACTTGTTACTTCTTTCGGCCTTTTCTCACAGAGCATTCCGCACTCGGTCAGTAACACCGGCGTTTATGATTTTCTCGACGAGCTGGCAAATGACCATATTATTACCGTTAACTCTGCGGTTAAACCATGGACGAGGTTATATATTTCGCAAAAACTGTTTGAAGCACTGGAAAAAAGAGATGAGCTGAATCCACGTCAGCAGAAGGAGCTGGAATTTTACCTGAAGGACTTTGGGAAAGAGAGAAGGAGCGAGGGAGAGCGGGAGAGCGGGGGAGCGGGAGATGAGGAGAGCGGGGGAGAGATGGGGCGAGGGAGCCTGGGAACAGGAGAGCGGGAGAAGAGGCTCGATTTGTTTTACTACAGGGATTCCATTTTTACCATTACGGTTAATCCGATATTCGGGGGAGAGATGTTTGCGAACTCCGGGGGTAATGCAACTTACTGGTGCAACGGGGCCGAGTTTCACGGATACATAAAAAATTGGGGGTTCTATGCGTCGCTCCGCGACAACCACGAAAAACCTTTTCTGGGTCTGGCACAATACCTGACACATCGCGAAGGGGGTCACATAAAGGAAGGCACCGACTGGAGCGAGATGCAGGGAGGTGTGACATATTCGTGGGACTGGGGCAATATCGGACTGGTTAAGGACCGTGTCCAATGGGGAAGCGGCTACAACGGGCCGAACATATTCGGAGGACACAATCCTACATTTGTAATGCTTAAACTACAGGTCAGTCCGGTTAAATGGCTCGATTTCAATTATTACCACGGATGGCTCAATTCACGGGTTGTAGACAGCACCCGGTCGTACCGGGTCGTTAACAGCTATGGTGAAGATTACAGGGAGGTTTATCACAAGAAATTCATAGCAGCCAACCTGCTTACATTTACACCATTCAGAAACCTTAACATATCAGCAGGCAACAGCATAGTATACAGCGATCTTGATTTCTACCCGGGATATCTCATCCCGCTCTTCTTTTATAAATCGGTTGACCATTCAGTCACCTCGGGTATAAATAATATGAATTCCCAGATGTTCCTCGACATCAGTTCGCGGCAGATAAGGAATCTTCATATCTATGCGACGATCTTTGTCGACGAGCTGTCGGTTAAAAGGATCACCAGGAAGGACCAGTGGAACTTCCTGAGCTACAAGGCCGGTATGCGGCTGAGCAATCTGCCTGTCCGGAACCTCTCGCTTACAGGGGAATTAACGTACACCTACCCTCTTGCATTTCAGCATAACGTAACCACACTTACCTTCGAAACCAACTATTTCAACCTGGGCCATTACCTTAAGGACAATTCCCGTGAATGGTTCTTCGCCCTCGATTACAGACCGGTCAGAACAATGAACATACGTCTCTTCCATGAAGATGCCGTCCGCGGACCCGATTACACCTCGCTGGGGGGCAGCAGGATAGGCAACCCGCCTCTGGAATCGGTGGAATGGCATTCAAAAACTACCGGGATTAAGGCATCATGCCAGGTTATCAACGACCTGTACTTATGGCTGAGCTATATAGTGTCGGATATCAGCGGCAGGCAGGAGTGGACTCCCGGTTTTTTCTACGGCACGAAACGGACGCTGAATGCAGGGGCCTGTATAGGGTTTTAGTCCATAAAAGTTGGTAGATTGTTGATAATATCCCGGTTCAGGGTATAACCTTTTCTGTCAGATTTCGTTATTTCGGTGTGAGATTTGAACCGTAACCTGGAGATCATGAAAGTCGTCAGATTCAGGATCATTACTTTATTTGCTGATATTGTCCTTTTAACAGTATCGTTCCTTATCATGGCCTGGCTAAAACCGGCCGGACTGAGATCGTATGTGCCCTCTCATGGCCTCTTTTTCGGGATTCTCGTTATAATATGGATACTCGTTTCTCTGCTCAACGGCAAAATGCACAGGGGGAAGATCGTCAACTTTTCAAGCCTGTTCTACCGGGTGATAAGCAGCAACCTAATTGCCATTTCAATAACTGCCCTGTTAATGTATACCTTCAGGGATTATGAGTATTCGAGGACAGTGGTACTGGGTACGGCTCTGCTGACGACATCTTTTGAGCTTCTGCTGGGATCGCTCTTCGTAGCCTATAAGCGTGCATGGGTTCAGAACGATGATGATCTGACCAGGTACAGGAAACAGAAGAAGCCAAGTGAATATGAACTTGTTAAAAGGACCAACGGGAAGCATAACAATAACGGTTCCCACTTTGTCCCCGGCGAGTCGCTGATAAATTCAATAAAAAGGGAGTGCGGCCCCGAAATGGCCAGTGCCATCCTGAAGGTGGCAGGTGATAAGCTTGCCGGGAAGACTGCCGTATTGTCAACTACCACCGCCTTCAATATAGAAAGTCTTCCTGCCAACACTTATGACTATATCATTAACCTACACAAAATCAACGATATAAAGAAATTAAATGATTTCATCGATGCCGTGAACAGCAAGCTCAAGGCCGGAGGCTGCTTCTTCTGCTGCGTGGAAACAAAAGACCAGCGGAAGACCAGAATCCTGAAGAAATATCCTCCCGTGCTGAATTACATCTTCTATTCATTTGATTTTATTTTTACGAGGATACTGCCAAAGCTGAGATTCACCCGGTCCTTATATCTCCTGTTTACCAGAGGGACAAATAGCGTAATTACCCGAGCCGAAGCTCTCGGAAGGCTGGCTAGAGGAGGGTTCGGCATAATGCAGGAGCTCTTTATCGGAAACATGCTGTGCGTCGAATCAATGAAGCATGGCGATCCCATACCTGTCAACGGATATCTTTACGGGCCGCTTATTGCCCTGCCAAGAGTTGGCAGAGACGGAGCCTTAATAAATGTTTACAAACTCCGGACAATGCACCCCTACTCCGAGTACATCCAGGATTATGTCTACAGCATGCACTCCCTTGAAAATGGAGGCAAGTTTAAAAATGATTTCCGCGTCACTTCCTGGGGCGGCTTTGCAAGGAAGGTCTGGCTCGATGAGCTGCCGATGCTTATCAATTTCGCCAAGGGCAATATGAAGCTGATCGGGGTGAGACCGCTGAGCAGGCAATATTTCGAGCTGTATGGTAAGGAGCTGCAGGAAAGAAGGATCAAATACAAACCCGGACTAATACCTCCTTTCTATGCTGACCTTCCCGAAGATCTCGATGATATCCAGGCTTCGGAGTCAAGGTATCTCGATTCATACGACCGTCATCCGTTCATAACCGACTTCCGGTACTTCTGGAAATCGGCGTGGAATATTCTCGTCGGGAACGCGAGAAGCAACTAAAGGTGCAGGGGCGCAAGGGCGTAACGGCGCAGAGGCATAACGGCGCAAGGGCGTAAAGGTGCAGAGGCGTTACGGCGCAGGGGCTCAGGGGCGCAAGGGCGTAACAGCGCAAGGGCGTAAAGGTGCAGAGGCGTAACGGCGCAGGGGCGCAGGGGCGCAATGGCGTAACAGCGCAAGGGCGCAACGGCATAGGGGCGCAGAGGTATAGATTCCCCAACAAAGCTTTCAAACTTTCTAATCCAGTACAAATATCCTTTCAACTATCTCCCATTTTTCGGGTGTGGCGGCTTTTGAGCCGGCCTGCTGGAAGGCTGAAACGTACTGCTCCCACTCCTTCTGACGCGGTT
>CAYRQY010000075.1:0-10370 GCA_964426435.1 uncultured Rikenellaceae bacterium
ACGCCATAACCGATTCAGCTTCAGAGGTCGCTGACGGGAAATACTTTGAGCACTTTATCGTGCCTGCGGTGCAGGGAGGTGCCGGTACAAGCATAAACATGAATATCAACGAGATAATCTCAAATGCCGGTCTCCTGAAACTGGGTTATAAATGTGGCACTTACGATCATATCGACCCCTTTGCCGATGCAAATATCTTCCAGTCGACAAACGATGTGGTCCCGACAGCCCTTACCGTGGCCGTGATGTGGCTGCTTAACGATCTTGAGGAGAGCATCAACGCGCTAAGGAAGAAGATCGAGACCTTCGAGCAGGGCTCGCGCGAGAAGCTGCGTCCGGGATACACTCAGATGCAGGAAGCTGTACCTTCCTCCTTCGGATTACTTTTCAGTGCATATAACGATGCTCTCTCCCGCGACTGGTGGAGAGTGTCAAAATGTTCCGAGAGAGTCAGGCAGGTCAACCTCGGGGGAGGCGCCACCGGAACGGGAACAGCCATACCCCGGTTCTTTATCATGGAGGTTGTCCCGGAGCTGCGGTCCCTGACCGGGCTGCCCTTGTCGCAAAGCGAGAATCTAACGGATGCCACTTCAAACCTCGACAGATGGGTTGAGATACATGCAACGCTAAAAGCTCATGCGGTCAATATGGAGAAAATGGCTTCGGACCTGCGGTTGCTTGCATCAGATATTTCCGGCGACAAAAGCATTTCCATTCCCGGGAAACAGGTAGGCAGCTCAATAATGCCCGGAAAGGTAAATCCTGTTATTCCTGAATTTATTATTTCCGCATCACACAAGGTATATGCAGCAGATAACCTTATCAGCTCACTAAGCGGCCAGGGATGTCTTGAACTGAATGCCTACCTGCCGGTTATCGGATGCAGTATTACAGAGAGCCTTAAACTTCTGATCGCCGCCTGCCGCACAGCCGCCGTTAACCTTATCGATGGCCTGGAAATCAGCGATTCAACAGGTTATTATTCGCTGTTGCACTCCCCGGCCATTGCAACAGCGCTGATACCCTTTACCGGGTACCATAATGCGGCACTCGCAGCCAGGCTGATGAAAGAGAAGAATCTTGATATACTTGAAGCAAATGCTGAATTGAAAATGATGGATGAGGCGAAGCTGAGAATGATTCTCCAGCCCGGGAACCTCCTGAAGCTCGGGTTCTCATTAGAAGAAACGACTGACAAATAAGGAAGCAGCCATGAAACCAGGCGGAAAGGAATCACGACCTCATATCGGCATCTACGGCCGGCGCAACAACGGGAAAAGCAGCCTGATCAACTGCCTTGCCGGACAGGATATTGCGATTGTGTCGGAACAGGCCGGCACCACTACCGACCCGGTTAAGAAATCGTTCGAGATTACCGGTTTCGGACCTGTGATACTGGTCGATACGGCAGGAATAGACGATACCGGTGAACTGGGCCTGAAAAGAGTCGACCGTACAGTCAGGACCCTCAGCATAATCGATCTTGCCCTTCTTGTCATTACGGATAATTCATGGGATGCTTTTGAGGATGACCTTGTAGCCCGGTTCCGCGAAATGGATCTTCCTTTTCTTATAATCCATACCAAATCAGATATTGAAGCCCCTGCAGCCGCATTCAGGGAAAGAATAATGCAGATTACCGGGAAGGAGCTGGTTGAGTTCTCGTCTGCCGACAGGCGCAATTACGAAATTCTGATTGAGCTTATCCGGAAATCGATCCCCGAACATTCCTTCAAAACGCCTGCCCTTCTGGGTGACCTGATCAGTTACGGCGACATTGTGATTCTGATAACACCCATAGATGTCGAGGCACCGGCAGGTCGCCTTATTCTTCCGCAGGTACAGGCTATCCGCGACATCCTCGACAATGATGCGGTGGCTGTAGTACTGAAGGAAAGGGAAGTTGATTCATTCCTGAAGAGAACAGGCATCAGGCCGGCGCTGGCAATAACCGATTCACAGGTATTCAGGAAAGCAGACTCATCCATACCTCCGGAAATACCCCTTACCAGTTTCAGCATTCTGCTCGCAAGGTTCAAAGGGGATTTTGACCATTACCTTAAAGGAACACCGGCCATATCGCAACTTAAAGATGGCGACAGGGTACTCCTCCTAGAGTCGTGTACTCATCATGTTGCCTGCGACGACATTGGTAGAACGAAGATACCCAGGTGGATATCAGGTTTCACCGGCAAAAAGATCGGGTTTGATGTTGTTGCCGGTCTCGATGCCCTTCCCCGACCCGTTACCGATTATGCCCTGGTTATACAGTGCGGAGGCTGCATGATAACACGACGGCAGCTTCATAACAGGCTGCAGGCAGCAATCAGGGCCGGTGTGCCGGTAACCAACTATGGAATGGCCATAGCATACGTCCAGGGAATTTATGAAAGGGCAATTGCTCCGTTCGTGAAGACCGGCAGGGAAACCTACCTCTAGAACCTGAAGTAGATAAAGGGCAATATATCCGTGGTCCTGATCTGGAATATCACTATTGCCATGGCAATAATCGCCGCAAGCTGAACCGCAACAGGCAGATTGATGAATAATCCGCGGTACGATTCCTTCACCTTCTCGGGAAGGAAATGGATCAGATATCCGGTAACTATCAGCGAGAACACCGTCCCGTAAGCAGTTACAACAGCCAGGTAAGATCCCGGCGTGAAATTCTCTGTTATCTGCCTGAACATAAGCAATACGTGATCCATATCCGGCGCCCTGAAGAATATCCAGCAGAAGCTGACAAACTGAAAAGTGATAAATACTCCCAGTGCCCTGCCTAATCTGTTCGGACTTATGCGCCTGCCAACCATGTGGTTCCATATCCTGTTGATTACCAACCCTGCTCCATGGAGCCCTCCCCATATTATAAATCTAAGTGCCGCTCCATGCCATAAGCCGCCCAGCAGCATTGTTATCATGAGGTTAATCCCTGTCCGGAACTTACCCTTCCTGCTGCCGCCAAGCGAAATATACAGATAATCCTTGAGCCACCTCGAAAGTGATATATGCCACCTTTTCCAGAAATCGGAAACATCCGATGCCTTGTAGGGTGAATTGAAATTGACAGGCAGCCGGAATCCCAGTATAAGACCCAGCCCGATTGCTATATCCGTATATCCCGAGAAATCGCAATATATCTGAAGACCGTAGCCATATACCGCCATCAGGTTTTCGAAGCCTGAATAGACGGAAGGGAACTCAAAAACCCTGTCGATAAAGTTCACCGCAATAAAATCAGAAATGATGATCTTCTTTATAAGACCTTTGGATATAAGGAACAAGGCATGGCTGAATTCCCTGGGTGAGAGCCGGAATTCGTTGTAAAGCTGGGGAATAAATTCTGAAGCCCTCACTATGGGCCCAGCCACAAGCTGAGGAAAGAACGAGACGTAAAATCCGAAGTCTACCATGTTCCTCACAGGCTCGAGCTTACCGCGGTACATGTCGAAGGTATAGCTCAGCGACTGAAACGTGAAAAACGATATCCCTATAGGCAATATTATGTTGCTGACATTGAAGCTGGTGCCCAGCAGACTGTTCGAAAATGCGGCAAGATAATCGTATACCTCAAATGATGTCCCGAACAGATTATTTACAGTGTCCACGAAGAATCCCGTATACTTGAAATAAGCCAGAATACCGAGATTTGAGACAATGCTTAAGAGCAGGTAAAACCGGCGGGCTCTCCTTTTCTCCGCCCTGTAGATCAGAATGCCGCAGAAATAATCGATGAATGTTACTATTATCAGCAGGATCAGAAAAAGTCCACCGGTCTTATAATAGAAGAAGAGACTTATCAGGAAAAGATAAAGGTTCCTTATGAAAAGCTTCCTGTATAAAATGCTGTATCCGGCAAGAACCAGCAGAAAGAATAACCAGAAGGCAGGAGCGGAAAAGATAAACGGCTTCTCCGGATGATAGCTTAAAATATAGCTAAGAGCCCTTGAGGGATATGAGCGTATTTCGTGTGATGGCTCTTCCTGAACTGCAGGTGTCTCACTCACGGAGGATGGCGGAATTGAAACAATAATCGTATCAGGCTCAATTTCAGTCTTATCCGGCCGGCCTGTGAAGAAAGCCGTATAGATCATTGTTCCGAGTGTATCAGCTCCGGGATTTGTGAAATGGATATAATCCTTCTGTGCAAGAGGAACCTTTTTACCCATCCACTCAACAATCGAAGAGCGTCCCCCCATTGCTTCCCACGAGTTCCAGAAAAGAGCATCAGCCTCGAGGGCAGCATTCCTCTGTGCTTCAATTATTGCAGGAATATTGGGGTAGGAGACTATTCTGCTCCCTTCCATATATGCCATATCCGTAAGACCGATAACAATTATCGGAGTGCCGGGTGCGACCTCCTTCAGCAACATGAGCTGACGGTGGAGCCCCCGCTGATAGTATGAATACTCCTCCCTTACATTTTTCACTATGTTAAGACCATAATGAAGAATGAAAAGGTCAGGCTTAAGCAGACTGTAGAACTCCCTCAGCCCCGATGCCTCAACCATGGTGAACTCCAGTCCGGCACTTCCCCTCTGGGGTATATTATCTATAATGACCCCTGCCCTGCTTTCGATACTTATACCGTATATGTCGGGACTCACCCTTCCCTCAAATTCTATTACTACAACCCTGGAATTATAGAGCGAACAGGTGAATTCATTCAGCCCCCTGCTTCTTCTGAGTGTATCGGATATAACAGGAAAGTTATCTGCCCTGACTGTCACTTTCACATCGCCGGTTACGTTGCCATAGAAGATCCTCAGGTTCTCAAAGGAAGATGCTGCACTGTCGGCAAATGTCGACGGGACTATCCTTACCGATGCCCTTACCGGACCTGGAGAAACGACACCGTCGGGAAGATACCGGCAGATAGTCATGAAGGGACCGAGATTCCGGTGAGATATCTCTCCCTCCCTGTAGGAGAGATATGTATATCTTCTCCAGTTTGAGGAGGCCCTCAGTGCAACCGACTTAGTGTACATTACCGGCATCAGCGGGAGGAACATACCGGGGCCTGTACCGCCGTAATCCTGTCTGAGAAGGTGCCTCAGCCAGGAGGTTACACGGTCGCCTTCAATCTGTGAATCGCCGTAATACATTATCCTTACTCTTGACCCGCGACTGGCAAGCTTGTCAAAAAGCTCACCAAGAGGATCAGCAGCTTTCGCTTCGGCAGGTATATCTGTCGAATCCGCGGCAACGACTGCCGTATCAGCAGAAACAGGTTCGACCGGTGCAATGCCGTATTCTGCCGCAGCTTCAGTATCGGTTTCAGCGGCACTGACCCCTTCAGTAAGCAGCGATGGAAAAAACTCGTAAAGAAGCGGATATCTTATAAACTCAGGAACGAAGTAAGCAAGCCCGGTCAAGCATACGAGCAGGATCAGCATTAAAATGAATGACCTAAACGGGCGCATAGTCTGTTGCCGGATCAGGTTCTTCTCCTGATCCTTAGTTTCTGGCCGACCTGTATCTTGCCTGGGTCGGTTATATTGTTAAGCTTTAGCAGATCAGAGGCCGTGACATTATCAAACATCCTGGCGATATCCCATACCGTATCTCCGTTGCGCACAGTATAGGTAATATATTCTCCCTCGTCGGTCTCCACTGCCAGGGGAGATGATGCTGTAACCGGGTTTGAGGGGACGACCTTGCCTGTCAGCTTCTGTTTTTCAGAAAATGACATCGAATTGATTTTCTCAAAATATTCCGAACGGGCCGGATCGACGTATACAACCAGTTTTTGTCCGACAAGTATCCTGTTGCTGTAAATATTATTCCACGAACGAAGATCGGAAAGACCTACCCTGTACCATTCGGCAATATAGCCAAGGTTGTCTCCCTCCCTGACGGTATATACCAGCCTTGTTCTTCCCTTGATATCGACCGGCACAAAGGTTGTGCGGGACGGATCGTCGATACGCGTTGTCTTGCTCAGATAAACATCTGATTTATAATTTTTTATTGTGTCAGTCAGGTCAATGAAATCTCCCAGGTGTGCCAGGGGCAGGGTCAGGGACATCGGCTTTGATGAACCAGGCACCAGTCCGGTGCGATACTGCGGATTAAGCGTCCTGAGTTCACCGGGGGGTATACCCATCACCTCCGATATCTGGTTCAGGTGCATGTCGGAGTTGATCATTATTGTATCGGTAGCCACCGGAATATTAAGCGGAAGAGGTCTGATTTTATGCTCCGGGTAATAGTTAACGGCATATGCCGCCGCAACAAACATCGGGATATAGCCGCGTGTTTCCCTCGGCAGCCGGTAGTATATTTCCCAGTAATCCTTCCTGTTGTCTGACCGGCGTATGGCTTTGTTGACATTTCCGGGTCCGCAGTTATAGGCAGCAATAACCAGTATCCAGTCGTTGTAGATGCTGTAGAGATCCTTGATAAAACGTGCTGCTGCATGAGTCGATTTTACCGGATCCCTTCTTTCATCGATGACGGAATTTATAGTGAGGCCGTAAGATTTACCAGTGCTGTGCATAAACTGCCACATGCCTGTTGCACCCACCCTTGAGACTGCATTCACATTATGGGCCGACTCGATAACCGCCATGTACTTAAGCTCTGTGGGAAGTCCGTACGATTCGAATATATCCTCGATCATAGGGAAGTAATAGTCTTTCAGCCCGAGTACAGCGGCAAACTTCTCCCTCTGCCTTATTGTATAAACATGAATATGGTTACGGATTATACTGTTGAACTTCAGGCTGACTACCGATGGGATCCGGCTGATCCGCTCCTCGTATACAGAGTCGGGCAAAACTGTCCCTGTCGAGTCGTGTTCAAGATCGAAAGGGAAATCCCTGAGAGCCTGCCTTACATACCAGCTGTTGACAAGGCTGTCGAGATCGCGGGTGATCTTTTCAGTTTCAATATCAGTTTTAATGATGATAGTGTCGGAGACTGAGAGGCCAGAGGCCGGGAAAAGCGTAATGATTGTCAGAAATGTTACGGCAATAATAGCTTTTATTCTCATAATAAAGTCATTATAGTTAAAAATTCATTTTAAGACTCATGCTAAGCCCTGTTCCTGTTACCCCTGGTACAGGCAGGTGGGCAGGGCTGACTCTAAGATCCAGGTTATTGCTTATATCAAAATTAAAGAGGCTTGCATCAACATTTGCATCAAGTATTGAAACCAGGTACCATGCCGCAAACCCAATATAGGTCAGATCGCGGTTCTTCTTGTAATAATCTACTCCCTTGATAAGCCGGTCTTTCACCCATGAAGCTGTTGACGGATTGTATGTTTCGGGATGCAGCACGGGATCATAATCAGCCGGATCAGCCCATTTTATCATCTCAATGTAACTGTTTGTTGCGGGTATCTTGTCCGTGAAGTCCTGGTAGGCTTTCATATACCTGTTATAGTTTGAAGTATTGAACCCAACGCTGTATACAAGACCTCCGAAGCCAGCATAAACAAAAGGTATCTTCCAGTATTTCCTGTTGTATACCTGTCCCAGGCCCGGGAATGCCACCGCAAGCATTGTGGCTTTTAGCGGATCCGGGTTAAAGGCACGGCTTTTTCTCGACGGAAAGGATATTGTATCCTGTGCAAATGTTGCCTGCTGGGCACAAAACAGTTGCAAAATGACTATTACCGTTATATTTCTTACCGTACCCACAATAAACATACACAGGTATTTTTGTTCAGTACCTGTATGTCAGCGCGACAAATATAATTATTTTCAGGAGTTGAGACGATCAAATATTCCCAAAATGCGCTCCATTTCTTCGGGATTGTCAAAGGGAATCACAATTTTACCTTTCCCCTGTTCGTTGATACGGAAGCTGACGGTAGCAGAAAAGATCTTCTTCAGGTGTTCGGAAAGCTGTGTAAAATCCTCGTTTAGTTTCTTCTTTTTTTCCACCCTGGCCGGATCGCGTGTCAGGCCGGCCTGGAGGTGTCTGACGAGCTCTTCAGCCTGACGGACAGACAGATCGCCGTCTATAATGCGGTAATATATGTTTATTTGCTTTTTGGGATCCTCGATATTTACCAGGGTTCGGGCGTGGCCCATGGTGAGGTGCCTGTTCCTTATACCAAGCTGAATCTCTGCGGGAAGTCTCAGGAGCCTGAGATAATTTGCTATTGTTGAGCGCTGTTTCCCAACTCTTTCGCTAAGCTGTTCCTGTGTAAGCCTGCACTCCTCAGTGAGGCGCTGAAAGCTGATAGCAATCTCTATTGCGTCGAGATCCTCCCTCTGAATATTCTCAACCAGTGCCAGTTCAAGCATAGCCTGATCGTCGGCTGTTCGTATATATGCAGGCACATTTGTGAGCCCTGCCAGACGGGCGGCCCTCAGCCGGCGTTCGCCGGAGATAAGCTGATACCTCCTGTTTTCAGCTTCGCGCACTGTAAGAGGCTGTACAATCCCAAGCCTCTTTATCGAAGATGCAAGCTCCTCAAGGGCCTGTTCATCAAAATTGGTCCTTGGCTGGAAGGGATTCCCGTCAATAGAATCGACCGGGATGTGGAGATTAGCCTCCACCTTTCTTTCAAGGACCTCCTTCTCGACCCCGTCAATCAGGGCACCGAGCCCCCTCCCTAATGCATTCTTCTTCGTCATTGCTATTACGCTTCTTTGTTGTTCTTCTCAGCCCTCATGCTTCTCAATAAGCTCCTTGGCAAGATTGAGGTAATTAACCGATCCCCTTGATTCAGCATCGTACAGTATTGCCGGCTGTCCGAAACTGGGAGCCTCCGATAGTTTAACATTGCGCTGTATGATGGTTCTGAAGACCATCTCCCTGAAATGCTTGTTCACTTCCTCGGCGACCTGGTTCGAGAGCCTGAGCCTTGAGTCATACATGGTAAGAAGGAATCCTTCTATCTCAAGGTCCATATTGAGGTTGTTCTGTATTATCCTGATAGTGTTGAGGAGTTTTCCCAGACCCTCAAGGGCAAAATACTCACACTGAACCGGAATAATCACCGAATTGGCAGCAGTAAGCGCATTTACCGTAAGCAGACCGAGAGAAGGGGAACAATCGATCAGAATGTAATCGAACCTGCCGTCCAGCCTGCTGAGAACACCCTTCAGGATCTTCTCCCTGGCCGGCTTTTCAAGCATCTCTATCTCAGCGCCAACAAGGTCAATATTGGATGGTATAATCAGGAGATTGTCAATCCCGCACTCATGCATCGCCTCCTCAGGCTCCTTTCCTTCAATAAGGCAGTCGTATATGGTGCCCTTTATCTGCCTCACATCAACACCTATGCCCGATGTTGCATTTGCCTGGGGATCACCGTCAACGATGAGAACCTTCTTCTCAAGCGCAGCCAGGCTTGCAGCAAGATTTATCGCTGTTGTAGTTTTCCCTACTCCCCCCTTCTGGTTGGCTATGGCTATGATTCTTCCCATTTGTTTTTTCTTTATGTTTCCCCGGATTATTCGAGCTTCAAATTTACGACTTATTGATTCAGTGGTGCCGGGAGGCTTCTGTGTAATTGTAAACATTTTCAATGCGGTTTTCAACATTTTATTAACATCCACCAGATTCGGCATTAAATGTATCTTACAGTATACTAAGTATTTGCATTGATAAAATCCGTGATGTTAAAAACTTCTGCAGCATGAATAATGATCGCGAAACCAAGGGGACAATCTCCCGATTTATTCTCATCTTTACCCTGTTCCAAACAGACATCAGACCATGAAAAAAGAAACTATCCGGCCCGAATGGTTCACGATAATCAATCCCAATGCCGGTAGCGGCAAGGGGAAGAAAGACTGGAGCAGGATCTCCATGCTTTTCGACCGAAGCAGCATCCCTGTAGTTTCGAGATTCACGGAAAGCAGGGGAAACGCGGAGGAGTATGTACGCGAGGCAATAGCAGGGGGATTCCGGAAATTTATTTCGGTGGGAGGCGATGGGACACTCAACGAGGTGGTGAATGGCATCTTCACGCAGGATTATTGCTCTCCTGCAGACATCGTAATCGGGATGATCCCTGTAGGTACAGGCAACGACTGGGGCCGGATGTTCGGCATACCCCTGGTTTATGAGGGCGCTGTCGAGATAATAAGGGAGAACAGGCAGATCCCCCACGACATCGGGGTGATAACCTATCACCAGGGTAAGAAGATGCTGAAGCGCTATTTTATCAACATTGCAGGGCTGGGTTTTGAAGCAATGGTTGTAAACAAGACAAACCGCCAGAAAGAGAAGGGAAAAAGCAATAAGGTGATTTACCTGTTGAATCTGCTCACAAGCCTGCTTTCATACAGGAAGGCTGTTGCTGACATAACCATCGACGGGAGGAAGGTTACCTCAAGGGTCTTTTCCATTAATGTCGGTAACGGAAGATACTGCGGAGGAGGAATGAGACAAACGCCCGATGCCCT
>CAYRQY010000076.1:0-10353 GCA_964426435.1 uncultured Rikenellaceae bacterium
CACGGTGCAGGACGGCCTCTTACAGCCATAATGGGGGGCGCAAAGGTGTCTGACAAGATCCTGCTTATTGAGAACCTGCTCAACAGGGTTGATAATATCATAATAGGAGGGGGAATGACATACACCTTTATCAAAGCCCGGGGTGGTAAAATAGGCAAGTCATTGTGTGAAGAGGATAAACTTGACCTGGCCCTTTCGATCCTGGAGAAGGCCAAAGAAAAAAATGTAATGCTTTACCTGCCCTCCGACAGCCTCAACGGCGACAGGTTTGACAATGATGCCAACACCTCTGTTACCGATGCCGATGCAGTGGAAGACGGATGGATGGGGCTCGATATCGGGGAGAAAACCATCAGGGAATTTTCAGAGGTAATTGAAAATTCACAGACTATACTATGGAACGGGCCAATGGGAGTCTTTGAAATGGAGAAGTTCTCGCGGGGGACAACGGAGATAGCGCTGGCGATTGCCCGGGCCACTTCAAAGGGAGCTTTCAGCCTTATCGGAGGAGGTGATTCGGTTGCAGCGATCAACAAGAACAAGCTGGCTGATAAGGTTAGCTACGTTTCGACAGGCGGCGGCGCTATGCTCGAGTATATGGAGGGCAAGAAGCTTCCGGGAATTGTTGCGGTGAGAGGAGAATAGTAAGTGGTGAGTTGTGAGTCAAGGAGCAAAGCGACGCAGTTCCGCGGAGCGGAAGGTTAGTAGTGAGTGATGAGTCAGGGAGTCAAGGAGCTATGCGACGCAGTTCCGCGGAGCGGAAGGTGAGCGATGAGAAGTGAGCGATGAGAAGTGAGATGTGAGTCAAGGAGCTATGCGACGCAGTTCCGCGGAGCGGAAGGTGAGGGAGATGGAAAAACAGATTTTAGAATGAGAAAATATCTGGTATTTATATTGTTGGTGCTGCTTGCTTCGGGATGCAGGAAGGACAGGGAACCGCCTCTTTCAGGGAGTATTACAATTGACAATAACCTTTACGGCACAGGACCCTACTATGCTTTCGGATTTTCTTTCAGCAAGGCCGCAAAGGTATCCACTCTCGATAATCCTCCCCCCGACATAACACTTATAGCCATAACTGACATTTTCGGGCATGTTACCAAAATGAACCTTCAAACTTCAAACTTCAAGGGTTCGTTCTTTAAGTCAGGTGAATATGCAAATGCTGCTGAAGCCCAGCAGGCGTTTGACAACCTGACTTCGGCCACCATAAGCCAGTGGGCCGACGATGCCGATGATATTGCTGCTCACCAGGTTTGGATCTTCAGGTCGCGAAGTGAGAACTACGCCAAATTCCTGATCACAGATGCCTACTCCGAAGACAAGGATGTATGGCCCTATGCCGAATGTACATTTAAATGGGCTTATCAGCCTGACGGAACACTTACCTTCCCGGGGAAATGACAGGTGACCTGTCCGACAAGATCTTCGCCATAAAAGACGAAGAGGAATTTCTGGAAACCGCACTTTCTGTCTTCCTCTGGCAGTCTGAGAATAATTTACTTTATGGCAGGTATCTGAGTGCCCTCGGGAGACCTGGAGGAAAACCTCGAAGAATCGAAGAGATACCTTTTCTGCCCGTCACATTTTTCAGGACTCACAGGGTAGTTACAGGGAACATTGAGCCTTCGGTTGTTTTTGAAAGCAGTGGTACCGCAGCAACAATACCCGGTAAACACTATGTTTCCGACATTTCCCTTTATGAGCGGAGCTTCGTGAATTGCTTCAGGCACTTTTACGGAGATCCTTCAGATTACTTTATCGCCGCCATACTGCCCTCATACAGCGAAAGAGGCAATTCATCGCTGGTTTACATGATGAACGGACTGATTAAGCGAAGCTCTAAGGAAGGAAGCGGTTTTTACAATAATAATTTCCCGGCTCTTGTAAGGAAAGCAGAGGCCGCCGCAAAAAGAAGGGAAAAAATCCTGGTCCTCGGGGTAAGCTTTGCCCTTCTCGATCTGGCCGGGAGAAACTCTCCTGATCTCGGGGGTGCCATAGTGATGGAAACGGGCGGGATGAAGGGGAGAAGGAAAGAGATAACCAGGGAAGAGCTTCACGCAGTGCTGAAAGAGCGGCTGAATGTAGACACCGTTCATTCGGAATATGGTATGACTGAACTGCTCAGCCAGGCCTATTCTTCAGGAGATGGTAAATTCCGTTGTCCACCCTGGATGAAGGTAATGATTAGGGATCCCCACGATCCTCTCGAGATACTGAGCACTCCGGGCAGGACCGGGGGGATCAGTATTGTTGACCTGGCAAATATTAACTCCTGCTCCTTCATCGCCACCGGAGACCTCGGGAGGCTTCACAACGACGGAAGCTTCGAGGTTCTCGGCAGGTTTGATGACAGCGACGTGCGCGGATGCAACCTCATGTTTGAGTAGTGCCCTCCGAAACTTCCGGTACGGGTCTAAATGCCCAGCTTGGCTCTTATTGCCGCCGGTACGCCGTTCTTATGAACCATTACGAAGATAGTCTTGGCCCTTACATAGCTTTCCGACATGTTAAGATAACCCCCGGCTTTGTTCCTTTCGGTCCCCCATGAGTTCTTCGTAATGTAGTATTTCGTTCCGTTCTGGTCCTTCACAATACCGGTAACATGCATAAGGTGATCGTCGGTGGTCGTAAAGTTCTCATAACCGGCCTGGCGTATCTCCTGTGTGACATTAATCTCCGGGACAGGTCCTGTGAAGCTGTAGGGATCTGCCGTTGCGGCAGGCATCTTTTCAAACCTTGCCCTGTCGGTTGTGGAAAGGTCGGGACCGGTTGTTGTAACGGGATTTATTGCAACTCCGTTTGCATGGGAGAATCCCCTTTCGCTTACATCGCCGTCCCAGTTAACAGTATATCCGCTGCTTAATGAAAAATCCATTATTTCGATAAGCTCATCCAGTGTGACGTTGTAAAACTTTTCCATCGACCAGTTGTCGGGTACCTCGAGCACTCCTTTGGTGTAGAATGGCCAGTGGGTGAAGGATGTGACCTGTACGTAATCGTCGGGATTGATTCCAAGGCTTGCCGCAAAAGATTCGGGTGTATAGGTTGTTCCCCTGTAGGTGAAATATTCGGGCACCTTTCCCAGATATGTATCGAGAACTGAGTTTGCTATCATACTATACTGATCGCTTTCCCTCTTCCTCTGTACCGGAACGGCTGCAACAGCATTAATAAAAGCCTGAAGTTCGCCATGATTATGAGTCGGTGATCCGTAGTTCAGACCGGGATAGATCTCGTCGGGCACAATACCCCTGGTGCGGAATATCCTCATGAAATCGTGGGAGAGGCTTCCCGGGCCAAGGTTCCCCTTGCCCTGCCTGAGGTAGTTGTCTTTCATGCGGTCGAGATAATTATTCCTGACGATGAACATTTCGGAAAGGTCGTACTCGCCCTTGCCCATTCTTAAAAGCTCAGACTCGATGAATGATGTTGTTGCAAAGCACCAGCATGTTCCGGTGCTGGCCTGGTTCTTTACGGATGTGGTTTTAAGCTCCACCGCGGGGGTGAACTTATACCCCTCTTCGGTTTTTGTTTCAGCGGCCGTTCTCCTTTGCGCCGAAGCGCCCAGGGCAATCATCATCGCCGCCAGCAGGATCAGAATTCTGTTTCTCATAAAAATGAATATTTGGTTAAAAAATTATCTGAGTGTCGGGTAAAATGCTCCGGGGATATGGTCAATTTCCATTGTTTTTCCTGAAGATCTGATGGTTACCACATCGAACCGGTACTCCTTTGTAATACCATAACATTTAATATAGGCTTCAGCCGCGTACTCGACCGAGCGCTGCTTTTCGGGTGAAACAAGGTCTCTTGGAGGCAGCACCGGGAAATTATCCGTTCTTGTTTTCACTTCAACAAAGATGATGAACTCACTGTTCTCGGCAACGACATCGAGCTCTTTCCTGCCCGATCTCCAGTTCTTATGGAGGATTTTATATCCGGCTTTCTCGAGGTATTCTGCCGCAACCAGCTCCCCTTTCCGGCCAAGATCATGAGGCTCAGTCATATATTTGCGTTTACAGGTTAATTGCAGCACCCTATATCTCAATAAGTTTATTGCGCAGCGCGAAAAGTATCAGGCTGGCAGTGTTTTTAGAATTGGTTTTTCCGAGCAGGTTGGCGCGGTGCTTGTCGACAGTTCTCTTGCTTATAAAGAGTGTTTCTGCAATCTCCTGGTTTGAGAGTCCCTCACATATCTTCTGGAGGATCTCTTTTTCCCTCCTGGAGAGATTTGCGGCCTTCGTTTCATTCTCCCTGTGCTTGAATTTCTGAATAACATAGTACAGAAGCTCCTGGGAAAAATAGCTTCCTCCCCTGCTTACCGTCAGTATTGCCTCCTTCACTTCATTAATATCCGAATCCTTCAGCAGGAATCCTTTGGCTCCTGCATCCACCATTTTATAGTAATACTCTTCTTCCCCGTACATCGACAGTGCCAGGATACATATTTCAGGAGAAACCTTAAGTCCCTGCCTGGTAGCTTCGATTCCGTCCATTTCAGGCATGTTGATATCCATCAGGGCAATATCGGCCTTTGTGGTTCCCAGTATTTTCAGGAATTCGCTGCCATTGGCTGCTTCTCCCACCACTTCAAATTCCGGGAAGGCATTGAGAAGAATCTTGAGTCCGTTGCGGAAGAGCTGATGATCGTCCGCAATAATTATTCTTATTTTTTCCATATCATCAATTCCTGCTTGATTATTCACGTACCTTGATAAGCGCACTTGTACCCCTGCCTGGTGTGCTTTCCAGTATAAACAACCCGCCGACTGACCTTACCCTGGTTTCTATATTGGAGAGCCCCATGCCCCGGTTGTCTTCGTAATTCAGCTCAGATGTGTCGAAGCCCCGGCCGTTATCAGAGAACTGCAAAGTAATGAATTTTTCGTGTTTGTTTAATTCGATCTCAATTCTTGATGCCCCTGAATGTCTTACAGAATTGGTTATCAATTCACAGGCTGCACGGTAAATTACAACCTCCTTTTCGTTCTCGAGCCTGTAAGCCTCCATATTCGTTTTATAGGCGATCGATATGGCCTTTGTCTGGTTGATCTTGGTTGTAAAGGCCCCGATAGCGCTCGAAAGTCCGAAATTCTGCAGGACGTGGGGGCTCATGTTATCCGAGATATCCTTAATGGTGGCGATTGCCTCATTAACAAGATGATTTGTATTGTTCAGAATGACAATGCCCGATTCATCCCTGATCCTGTCCCCGAGTGCTGAGAGGGACATTTTTACAGTCGAGAGGATTGGGCCGAGTCCGTCGTGCAGGTCTTTGGCGAATCTTTTTTTTTCGTTCTCCTCGGTGGTTATGATGGCATTGAGAACCCTTCTTTCGGTTCGCGTCCTGTCAGCTTCCGCCTTTTTAAGCGAGTAAAACAATTCACGTATCATCACAACGCCAACAATTATCATGAACGATATAAGGGTACCCATCCACTCGTCTATCATCTGCCAGGTATAGGAGGGGGTTCCCCTGAAGAATTCATTGAGCTGGATGATCTTCTGTACCGCCATGAGTGTAAATGACAGTGAGAGCAGGATCCATGAGAGCCTGTATTTGGTAAGCTTCATGAACCTCAGTGAGATGACGGCGGCAATTATCTGCAGGACAATGGAAATGATAAGGGCAATCAGTCGTACCATCTGGGTAGCGGTTGTTTAGTACAAAAATAGGAGTAAATTCGATGCATTACCTGCTAAAAGTCACTTTAAATATTAACTTTAGCCCGGCACAAACTGAGCAGATGAACTTTATCTATAATATTGGAATATTGATATTTACGTTCCTTGCATGGCTTGTTTCGCCATTCAACTCCAAAGCCCGGAAGTGGGTAAGGGGCAGGAAAGGGTGGACCAGCACGGTGGCAGAAAGGGTAAATTCCGGCGAAAGGAATATCTGGATCCATTGTGCCTCCCTGGGGGAGTTTGAACAGGGGAGGCCGCTGATAGAGGCCATCCGCGAGAGGGCTCCGGAGTACAATATCGTACTGACTTTTTTTTCGCCTTCGGGCTATGAGGTAAGGAAAAGTTATCAGCCTGCCCGATGCGTGTGTTACCTGCCGGCAGATACTCCAGGAAACGCAAGAAAGTTCGTGGAAATGACAAATCCTGTTTTTGCACTGTTTGTCAAGTATGAATTCTGGAACAATTACATTTCCGAACTCAGCAGGAAAGGCATTCCTTTATATCTTATCTCCGGTATTTTCAGGCCTGGCCAGCATTTCTTCAGCTGGTACGGCTCATGGTTCCGTGCCATCCTGGGAAAATTCACCCATTTTTTTGTTCAGGATGAGGGATCGGTTCAATTGCTGAAGAGTATCGGGATCGATAATGTCACCCTTGCAGGCGACACAAGGTTCGACAGGGTGATGCAGATAGCCGGTGCGGCAAGAAGTATTCCGCAGAT
The DNA here is from genome assembly GCA_964426435.1 of uncultured Rikenellaceae bacterium. Taxonomy (GTDB): domain Bacteria; phylum Bacteroidota; class Bacteroidia; order Bacteroidales; family VadinHA17; genus LD21. The sequence continues at coordinate 6,413 of CAYRQY010000076.1, forward strand.
TGAAGATTTCAGGGGAGACGGGAAGCTGCTGCTTGCAGGAAGCAGCTGGAAGGAAGATGAAGAAATAATTGCCCGGTATATTAACAGTTATCCGGAGCGACTGAAATGGGTGTTTGCTCCTCACGAGGTTGATCCTTCCAATATCAGCAGGCTTGAGCGTCTCTTCAGGGTGAAAACGGTAAGGTTTTCTGCATATGCCGGCGACTCTTCCGATGCACGGGTTATGATAATCGACAATATAGGGATGCTATCATCAGCATACCGTTATGCCGGTATGGCGGCCGTTGGCGGAGGTTTCGGCAAGGGTATCCACAATGTTCTGGAGCCCGCCTGCTGGGGAATACCGGTATTGTTCGGACCGAACCATCAGAAGTTCCGGGAGGCAGTCGGACTGATTAATACCGGCGGAGCAGTGTCGTTTTCTGATTATGAGGGTTTTGAGAGTGCGCTGGACAGATGGATCAACGACCCTGAGCTTTACCGGAAGGCTGCTGAAGCCGCCGGAAGTTACGTCAGGGAAAACACCGGTGCGACCGCAAAAATCCTGACTTGTGTCATGACTGAAGATATTAACAGGCATCGCTCATAAGTTGTTAAAAACAAATTATTTCATGATTAAATAGGATCATTTAAAGAGATGTAAATTGTGACACATTAAATTAACATTATTGTATTTTTATAATATCAATTGAATCAATGCATTATTATACTTTTGCGGCGTTATTTGAATAATAATTATTAATCCTTAATCCATAATTCTATGATACGAAACATAAAAAAGATCTTTTTGACTGCCGGCTTTATCCTGATCGGTCTGATGATGTACGGGCAGGGAGCCACAACATCGTCACTTAGCGGATATGTTACTGATAACAGGGGCGAAGCTCTTCCGGGAGCGAGCATTGTTGCCGTTCACCAGCCTTCGGGAACAAGGTATGCAACCGTCACTGATGCGGCAGGCAATTACCGCATACAAAACATGCGTGTGGGAGGGCCTTATACCGTTAACGTATCCTTTATCGGATACTCGTCTGTCAGCTACACTGATATTACACTTAAGCTTGGAGAGACCTATGTTCAGGACGGGCAGCTCACCGAAACCACTACAACACTGAATGAAGTTGTTGTCACGGCAGGGATGAGGAACACAATCTTCAGCAGCGAACGTTCCGGCACCCAGACTAATGTCAGCGGGCGCGACCTCAGCACCCTTCCGACGATAAACAGGAGTATCATCGATTTCACAAAATATACTCCCCAGGCACAAGGTAACTCTTTCGGAGGAAGGGATGGCCGTTTCAACACCATTACGGTTGACGGCGCGGCCTTTAATAACAATTTTGGCCTGAGCAATAATCCGCTGCCCGGAGGAAATGCGCAGCCCATTGCCCTCGATGCCATCGAGGAGATCTCCGTGAACGTGGCCCCCTACGACGTCAGGATGTCCCAATTCACCGGGGCAAGTATAAACGCAGTTACGAGAAGTGGCGACAACAATTTCAAGGCATCGGTCTATACATACATCAGACCGAAATCTTTCACGGGCAATACGGTAGACGGCAACCCGGTTGCAGGCGCAAACGACAGGAATTCGCAGAATTACGGATTCAGGGTCGGTGGTCCGATTATCAAGAACAAGCTCTTTTTCTTCATCAGCGGCGAATATGAAAAAGAAGATGTACCCGGAGTTACCTGGAGGCCAAGCAGCGACGGAGTTTCAAATCCTGATCTTAAAATATCACGCACACTTGAATCTGATATGGTACTGGTCAGAAACCACCTCCTGACAACCTATAATTACGATCCGGGCAAATACAAGGACTTCGATCCATTCACAAACAGGAATACCAAGCTTCTTGCACGCATCGACTGGAACATTACCGACAATCATAAATTCACACTCCGCTACAATGATGTGGTCGGCACATCCGACCAGCAGACAAACGCAAACAGCGGACCGCCCAATAACGCCCGTAACTCGGGGCGAATCTCAAGTCAGTCGCTGGCCTTTTCAAATTCCTTCTACGGATTCAAGAACACGGTCAGGTCAATCACGGGGGAGGTTAACAGTACATTCGGAACCAGGTTCTCGAACAAGCTTCTTGCCAGCTACACCTTTATACAGGACACCCGAACCAGTAATTCTGCTCTCTTCCCCTTTGTGGATATCTGGAAAGACGGCGACCAGTACATGTCGTTCGGATACGAGCTCTTCAGCTTCAACAACGATGTGACAAACAAGACGCTGAGCATAACCGACAACTTTACAATCAACCTGAACAAGCATACCCTCACGGCAGGATTGTCATTCGACAGGCTCTTCTTCCGGAACTCATATATAAGGGAGGGCACCTCGTACTACAGGTATAACTCTGTGGATGACTTTATTACCGGTGCTGATCCGATCGGGTTCGGTGTTACTTACGGCTATTTTGGTATAGACGCCCCGGGGGCAATCGGCACATTCGGGTTTGCGGCAGCTTATCTTCAGGATGAGTGGCAGGTGGTTCCGAGATTTAAGGTAACCTACGGCGCACGCTTCGAACTGCCGCTGTACCTCGATGAGATGCTGGATAACCCCGCCATCTCAGCCCTTACCTTTGCAGAAAACAAGAAAATAGATGTTGCAACATGGCCCCAAAGCCAGGTCATCTTTTCACCCAGGTTCGGTTTTAACTGGGACGTCAGGGGTAACCGCTCACTGCAGCTGCGAGGAGGATCAGGCCTGTTTACAGGATTACTGCCGTTTGTGTGGTTTACCAATCAGCCTACCAACTCAGGAACAATACAGGTGCCGGAGATTGGCTGGGGACCAGGCAATGCCAACCTTGTAGGACTGGAATTCGATCCCGATTACAAAGCCTTTATCGCAAGCAGGCCGGACCTTTTCCCGCCGACACCCGGAACACTGCCTAATAATGCATCCCTTGCACATGTTGGAAAGGACTTCAAATTCCCGCAAATATGGCGTTCCAACCTGGGCTTCGATGTTGAACTGCCCTGGGGCATGATCTTTACGGGAGAAGCAGTCTTCTCGAAGGATATCAATGCAATCAAGCAGATAAACATCAACCTGGCGACTCCCACAGGCACAATGGCCGGCCCCGACAGCAGGGTTTTCTGGACATCATCAACCGTAGCCAAGGTCAATGCTGCCATTAGCAATGCGATGGAGCTTACCAACACCAATGAGGGTTACCAGTATTCTCTGACTGCCATGCTGACCAAGAATTTCAGGAACGGTTTTGCCGGAATGTTTGCATATACATACACCATGGCCAAGGATATCACCGCAAATCCCGGCTCTGCAGCATATTCCGCCTACTCTTCCAATACATCCGTTGCAAGCCTGAATAATCCCGAACTCAGCTACTCTGGTTTTGCCACACCACATAAGCTTATAGGAAGTGCATCCTACAGGCTGGAATACGGAAGGAATTTTGCAACAACATTCTCACTGGTTTACCAGGGATTCCAGACCGGAAGGTGGTCGTATACCTATTCCAACGACCTGAATGGCGATGGCATATCATCTGATCTTATGTACGTGCCTGAAACAGCCGGGGAAATTAATTTTGTTGACTTCGGGGGGATGACTGCCGCAGAACAGAGTACAGCCTTCTGGAATTACGTCAATAACAATGAATATCTCAGCAAGCGCAAGGGAGACTATGCAGAACGTTTCGGACATATCCAGCCCTGGATGCATCGTTTTGATGCAAAACTCCTGCAGGATATTTTCTCTAATTTCGGGACAGCCAGGAAATATACTTTGCAGTTCAGCGTTGATTTCCTCAACATCGGTAACCTCATAAACGACAAGTGGGGAACATATACTTACAACCCGCTTGCAAGCTATCAGAATGTCCGTCCGCTTACTGTTGCCACGAGAGGCAATGCCACGACGGAACCCGTTTACAGGCTCAACGCAACCTCAATTG
>CAYRQY010000077.1:0-4077 GCA_964426435.1 uncultured Rikenellaceae bacterium
TGCAAACATCAGCACATCACCTGCAAGCTGGGTTACCCTCGGAAGCAATGTCGGTATAGTTTATTATGACGACTACGGACACCAGGGCGATAACTCCGAGTCATCGATGGTATCGTGGTGCTACAGGCTTCCGCCGGTTATCCCGGTATTTGACGAATCGGGAACAACCTATGCCGGTTCGAGACCCACACAGATGGGTAACGCCCAGAACCCGGTCTTCCTGCTCGACAATAACCAGTACGACTATGCAAGACGCATGACGGTGAGCGGTAACGCATTTGTACAGCTTAACCTTGTCAAGGGGCTTTCCGTTAAGAGTCTTATTGGTATTAACCAGTATGGTCACCGTACCAGGGATATCAACTTTGTGGAGGTTGCTGCCGCAGAAAGAGGAACTTATGATTCCTTCGGTGTTACAACCACTCACGCTCTTAACTGGACCTGGACCAACACCATCGAGTACTCTCTCATAATGGGACAGCACAATATCAAGGCTATTGCAGGATCAGAGGCCTATAGTTCCGATTCGTGGTATTTTGCCGCAAGCAGGGCTGAATTTCCCATCGCTTCGGTAAATTATATGGCACTTAACACAGGTCTGCGAAGCATAGCCAACTCAGACTCACGCAGCGAATACAGCCTCTTCTCAATCTTCGGCCGTGTTAACTACACATTCGCCGACAGGTACATGCTTGAGGGAGTTGTAAGGCGTGACGGATCATCCCGTTTCGGGAACACAAAATATGGTGTATTCCCGGCATTCTCACTCGGATGGAGGGTAACTGAAGAGGCATTTATGGCCGGAGCCAAATCGTGGCTCAACGAACTGAAGATCCGTGCAGGTTATGGTGTGGTAGGTAACGACCGTATGGGTAACTACAACTCCTATACTAACTTTGCATACAGCGAAGCTAATGCAAGTTACGGTATGGCAGGGAGTAACACTGCTGTCAGCACCGGATTCAGCCAGTCGACCTTCGGGAACCCCGACGTAAAATGGGAGACAACTCGGACGACCAACATCGGTTTTGACGCTACAATACTGAGGAACTTCACGTTCAACCTCGACATCTGGCAGCGCAACACCGTGGATATGCTCTATCCGAAACAGCTTCCGCTCGTGCTCGGTACAGCAAGCAGGCCCTCCATCAACATCGGAGCCATGAGGAATACCGGCTTCGACCTTGAGGTAGGCTACAACAACAGTGCCCTTAACGGAGAACTCACATATAGCGCAGGCCTTGTATTATCTCACTACAAGAATGAGCTTACCAAGCTGACCGACGTGGAAACCGACTTCTACGACGGGAGCGCATTCCGTGAGAAGCGTTATACAAGAACGCAGACCGGCAGGGCATTCCCGGAATTCTTCGGCTATATCGTCGAAGGCATCTTCCAGTCGCAGGCGGAAGTCGATGCATGGCCGAAAGCATTCGGATCAGCCGGAACATATAACGCACCCGGACATTTCAAATACAAGGACGTTGACGGAAATGGCTGGATAGACGCTGCTGACCGTACCTATATCGGATCACCACATCCCGATTTCACCGCTGGTCTCAGCCTGAGCCTCGATTATAAGGGCTTCAGCGTTTCCACAACCCTTTATGCGTCGGTTGGTAACGATATGGTTAACTACGTGAGCAGGTTTATTGACTTTACCCAGTTCGAATCAGGAAAAAGCAAGAAAAGATACTATCAATCGTGGGGCAGCCCGTTCCTGGCAAATAATCTTGATGCCACTATGCCGATCATTTATGATAACGACACCCCGCATCAGGAGCCTTCCACATTCTTTATTGAAGATGCATCTTTCCTGCGTATGAAAAACCTGAGGGTTGGCTACGACCTTAACAAGATCCTGAAAAACAGGTTCAGCGGCCTCCAGATTTACTTCCAGGGTTCCAACCTGTTCACCTTTACAAAATACTCCGGCCTCGATCCCGAGATCTCAACCGGAGGTATTAATATGGGAGTCGATTCAGGTGCATGGCCGACAAGACAGCAGTTCCTCTTCGGAATCTCCTTCGGCCTGTAATGTTTGAATTATTACGAATAATTAAAAAAGATTAATATGAAAAAGACAATCAAATTATTATCACTTACACTGCTTCTCGGAAGTCTGCTGATGATTTATTCGTGCAGCGATGAGTTCCTTACCAAGGAGCCTCCCGCTGTGGCTGCAGGGTCGCTGATTGAGAACCCAGCTGGTATAGAAGCGCTCGTCATCAGCGTGTACGAGAGGATGCAAAACGGGAACCAATCGATGTTCGGGGCTGCAATGACCAGCGACTGGACTTACTCCGGCGGGTGCTCCGACGATGCATACAAGGGGACCTCCGCAGGCGACCAGAGTAACTTCAACCTGATCGAGAGATATGAGGCACTTCCGAACAATCCCTATATGGAGAACAGGTGGAACGCCTGCTACGACGGGATTGCCCGTGCAAACGTAACTCTTGAATTCCTGTGGAAAACACAGGCTGGCTCCAATCCTCTGGATGCAGCCAGGGCCAAGGAGATTGAAGCAGAACTCAAGTTCCTGAGAGCCTGGTTCCATATGCAGGCAAACAAGATCTTCGAAAAGATCCCGTATATCAAATCACCTACAGAACTGGGTGATCTTGCACCCGAAAAAGTCCCGAACACCGATGCGGGATGGGGCGAGATTGAAACCGATCTTCAGTATGCCATCGATAACCTGCCGACAACAAAGCCCAGGGGCGAGAAGGGACGGGTCGACAAGTATGGAGCCCTTGCTGCAAAAGCCCAGGCCTTTATGTACCAGAATAAGCTCGGCCAGGCAAAACCTCTTCTCGATGAGATCATCAACAGCGGTAAATTCAGCCTGGTGCCGGAGTACATGTGGAACTTCGACATGACCCATGAGAATAATGCCGAGTCGATCTTCGAACTGCAGTGCGCTACAACAGCTACCGCACATTCGGCAGTTAACGGTTCGGGATGTAACTTCCACCAGAAGGGTCCGGCAAGCTGCGGCGGCTGGGGATTCTATCAGCCCTCACAGTGGCTTTTCGAGGCATTCCAGGTTGACGCCAATGGTCTTCCCAAGCTTAACGTGGCTGACCGTGTTCCTCTTGCCAGCGATATGGGTGTTGGTAGCGGTACCGACTTCACTCCAACACAGGAGCCCCTCGATCCCCGTGTCGACTTTATCATCGCCCGCCGCGGCGTCGATTTCCTCGGCTGGGGCATCCATCCGGGAAATGACTGGATACGCGAGCAGATGAACGGCGGCCCCTACATGACTAAAATATTCATGCACAGGAGGGAAGAGCAGTCACTTAACCTTAATGGTACTGGTTTCTACAATGGCAAGAACTTCAGGACATACCGCTATGCAAGCATCCTTCTCTGGAGGGCAGAGTGTGCCGTAGCGGACAACGACCTTAACCTTGCAAGGACATACGTAAATATGATCCGCAACCGTGCCAAGGGAAGCACTCCGGTGATGGGACTCTGCCTCGACACCAGGAATCTTGGTTCAACTACCAATGTTGACTGGACACAGCCTGCCGCCAACTACAAGATCGAGCCCTATCCGGATGTTGCCGGCCAGTATCCTTTCGATAGTCAGGCTAATGCGCTGAAGGCAATCCAGGAGGAGACAAGGCTTGAGTTCGCATGCCAGAACCACAGGTTCTTCGACCTGAGGCGCTGGGGAATAATTACCCCGACCCTCAATGCCTACATTGAACATGATAAGGCATTCAGGTCATTCCTCGCTACAGGAGTGGTGGTGTTCAAGGCGGGTGAGGATGAGTACTGGCCAATACCTCAGACTCAGATCGACCTTCAGAAAGGCGTACTTACACAGAGTTCATACTATTAATCGGGAATTCAAACACCCGTAATCAATCAGGGACGCGCAAATGCGCGTCCCTTTTTTTTGGCTCCATACTCCCCCCTAAGTCATTTAACAGATCCTTCGCTTCGTTGCACTGCGCTCAGGATGACAGGGTCCTGTTGGGGGCTACATGGGTTTTGGGCACAGGAGCGCAAAAACGCCGCGGTGGGCCAAAACACCACGGACGAGTTAAAAACGAGGGGGCCAGC
>CAYRQY010000077.1:4087-10329 GCA_964426435.1 uncultured Rikenellaceae bacterium
TTTCTTTGGGTGGGTGGGGGGCAACCTGGGTTTGGGCCCCCCGCCCCCAAAACCCCCCCCTGCCCCAAAAACCCCTAAGACATTTAAAAAACGGCTCTGTCATCCTGAGCGCAGCGAAGGATCTCTTTACAATACCACTTAAGTTAAATATGGCTTTCTTTAGCATGTATAGACGGAGCCTTTATCTTCCCATCTGTATAAAGATCCTCCCATCCGGGATTAAAAGCATCAATAAGATCTTCTTTCTTTCTTCTTAGGTATCCTTTTATCTGTTTTTCTCTTGCAATGGCAAGATCAATCAGGTTAAATGTCTCGTAATAGACCAGTCTGTCAACGTTATATTTACTTGTAAAACCTTTTACCTTCTTCTGCCTGTGCTCTGAGCATCTTCTCTCCAGATTATTTGTTACTCCCGTATAAAGAACCCTGTGATTTCTGCTTGTCAGGATATAAACGTAGTATAAATGTATTTTCATTACCTGTTAAGTTGTTACCAGTATAAATTTACTTCATTTCCTTCAACTTCATTGAAAATAAATTTCTCTTCCGGGAAGGGTTTATTGTTGTTCTGATAGTCAGATGCGGCGTTCTGATCCACCAGCTTATATCGGCTGTTCTATCATTTGGGGACCGTTTGTGGGATAAAAAGTGGAACTTTGACTGCTACAGTACTTTGTTTAACAGATCCTTCGCTTCGTTGCACTACGCTGTTAGGGTCAATTTAAGAGGAGGCTGGTCCCTGGTTTGATGCAGTAATTCATTAAACAGATCCTTCGCTTCGTTGCACTACGCTCAGGATGACAGGTGCCCTGTCAGTTAAAATGAAAGTAGTACCAGAAGGTGTTGCCGAAGTCTTTTTCCATCACTTCCTTCATGGTCGGCGGATTTTGCCTGGCAGTGCGGTAGGCCGCCATGTAGCGGTCGAACCGGGCAAGGGTTTCCCGGTTCATCCTTAATGTGCCAATATCAGGGAAAACACCTGTGCTGTTGTAATAGACGAGTATCGCCTCTTCAACGTGCCGGGGAATAGTGGTGAAGCCCGACTCCTCCATATTTAGAATATTGTTCACAACAATCTCGACCTGTTTTGTCAGAAGCAGACCGGCAAGATAGTACTCAATGGCACGTTTGTTCTGAGGATTTCCTTCCAGCAGATAAGGAAGGTTGTTCTGGGGTTCGTTGAACTGAATGAAAAAATTGTTCTGAGGCACCAGACCCATCCTGGGGCCAAGATCATGATGCGCTTTTATCAGCTCCGGGCTGTCAATCAGTCTCCTGTACTCTTTCGCCCACTTCCTGTAATACAGGGTTTTTCCAAGGATATTGAGATATTTCCGGGCCATCCGGTAGTCGCCGTTGATAATGCTCGTTCTTGCAAGCATCTTTATATTCTGAGGCCTGTAACCGTAAACAACCATCTCCTCGTAAGCCCACCGGTGAGCCTCATTCACCAGGCCGACAGCATAATAGAAATATGCACCCCTGTTAAGATGTTCGCCCCCCCAAGGGAGAAGAAGTGCCCCGGCACGGAAATCCTGCCGCCCTGAAAACAATCTCTCGCAAAGCTGATCACTCTCTGAAAGTGCATAGTTGTAAAAGTACTGCCCGATAAGATTCAGGGAAGGTTTCTTCTCGTGGAAGGTAGCAGCCTCCTCAAATTTTCCTGCAAAAACGAGTTTTTCAAGCTTAACAACCCTGGCAGTCTGCGGATTATAGATCCTCAACACAGAAAATAGGGCTGCCAATGAGAGTATTGCCGTAACCACAACAGGATAGATGCGTCTTCTGGAATATCTTACGATCTTTATGCCGCCCGATGCCCTGCTGATGGCCGGGTAAAAAACAATATAGCCCGTCAGAAAGGCAAAAACTGCCCTGTAGAAAGGATTCTCCAGCAGGGGCAGAGGCGATAGTGTTATCTGCTGAATTGGCTGCAGGAAAATTAGCTTCCAGAAAAGCAGGAAAGAGATGGCTGCTGCTGCCAGAACGAATATTGAATCGAAAAACCTCTTTTTGCTTCTCTCAATAAACAGATTGTGGACAAAATACATGACCAGAAAGATCATGAAATAAGCCCCGGTAATGTAATACAGGAGCGGCACCAGGATAACCCTGACAATGATCTTAAGCTTTCCGCTGTAAGAGACAATTGCAAGATATAATGCAAGCACTGCCACAAATCCCAGGTTATACTCCATCATGTGGTAGTAATTAGCCTGCATGACCAGCAGAAAGAGTGAAGGTATAATCAGAAGGGGCAGTGAGAAATTGTTTCCCGGCACAAGCCGTCTGTTCACCCTGAAGAGTATTATAGCCGGCAGTGTCAGAACAACCGACAGAATCACAGGTCCGGCAATCGTGCCTGCGTAGAACTGCTCCAGGAATCTTGCAAGATATTCGATTGGCCCGCCGGGCTTCAGCAGATATTTGTGGAGATACTCCCCGGTAAAGAGAAAAAGTGTCTGGTTCTCCTGGAAAGTCATGATATAGCTGCCCGCCAGGCTGAACCAGGCGAATGCCGCCACAAAGAATAAACCCGGAACAATATATGGATTACTCTTATCTCCGTTAATCGGACTTGCAGTTCTGGTCATTCGTGAATAGGTCTTTCGTTCTCTTTTATGGCAGCTTTGATCTTCTCCTCATCCCGTAACCTGGAGGGTGCGACCTGATCTCCTGACCCGGGTATGAGCGGCTCACTCCTTGAAGCGGCAGTGAAGTCTCTCGGCCTGACCCTGACAGGCCCGGTGACAAACTCCGGGATATTAAACGACTCCAGCATCCTTTCGTACATTGCGGGGTCCTTCTGCGGAAGTATAAATTCTTTACCCTGATTGCCTTCAGAATCGAAATATGCCAGAAAGGGTCTGCTGCTCCTTCCATCGGTCCTTCTGCTGTTAAAAGCAAGCCACCTCCCGTTATATGACCAGGAATGGTAACTCTCCGTCTCATCGCTGTTGATCGTCATCCTGCTAGCTTCTCCGGTTGCCAGGTCAAGCAGGTAAAGGTCAGCTTCACGGTGCCACACCGGAAAGGTGCCGTAATCAGCAAGGGTAAATACCAGATACCTGCCATCGGGAGATACTCTTGGAAATGAGGCACTCTTACTTATCTCAGAAGCACTGAATACTATTTCCGCATCCCCGAAAGATCTTGATTCGGGATCGAAGGATTTTCTGGCAAGATCATAGCGGGTATTGAGTATCTCCTCCAGCTCGGGACTGTAACCCGACTCATACTGGGGTGCCCTGCAGAAATAAAGATACCTGCCGTCAGGCGACCACGACGGGAAGGTCTGCAGGTATTCGGTAGTATCGCTGTCGGTTACGTTGATAATCTCATTCTTTTCCCTGTCGTAGAGGATAAGCGACGAAACAAGGTCGAACACCTCGATGCTCTTTTCAGGAACAGAATAGAAACTCTGCCTTACCTGGTTCGAGGAGAAAGCCATAAATCTTCCTTCCGGATGCCACGCAGGATAGGTTGCCCCTCCCGGCATTCCGTCAATCTTCGGATCAGCTCTCGTCAGTTTTCCGTTCTCGGCGAAATATGTTCCCCCAAGCGATCCCCTCATGTGTATCATAAATCTGTCAGGACTGTTCATGTTAAAAGAGTGACAGTTGACGCAGTTTTTTTCAATTACCTGGTTTTCAACAACAGATTTCACCCTGAAGCTTTCTATTGAGCGCTGGACTATTTTGATACCTGACCAGCTGTAATAGCCGGGGTGTATGAGACGGTAGGCAAGATATGAGTCGGCCGGTTCATCGGCAACATACATCTCAAAAGGTTCAAACTCCTTTATTCCCTTCCTTCCTTCCGAAGCCCTTATGGTAACTGTAATCCTGTCTCCCCTGCCCTTTTCGAGCAGCTTCTTCCATTTTCCCGAAGGAAACCTTACTGTCCCGTCACCGGACCTGATCACCATACTGTACTCCCCTGCCGTTGCCTTTACCCGGTATGCTCTGCCATCCTCACTGATCACGAAATTCATTGGAGCTATGTTGGGTGGAATCGTAACCTCTTTATAATCAGGCTTTATCATCGGCTGGCGGTTAGCGCCGGTGAATTTCTCATCGACTCTCCTGCTGCAGCTTATGCAGCAGAGACAGACAAGGACCGATACAAACAATATTATTTTCTTTTTCGATGCCATTAATTGATTCTTTCTTCTGACATTATCAGGGGTGGCATAACCTGCCGCGGCTGCCTGCCTTATTGCCAGGCAATAAAGGTAGGATTTTTATTCAAAATCCTGCATAATCCCCCTGCTTACGGGTCAAAATCAGCCATTCATTGAGCGTCTCCATTCTCTCAAACCGACAAAAGACATTATACCATATATTAAATAAAGGACAACCGTCGGGTAAAGACCCCTCGTGATAAACAGGATAACGGCAACGCTGTTGACAACAATCCAGAGGTACCAGTGCTCGAAGATCTTACGGGCCAGCATCCATGTCGCCACAACCGAAAGCGATGTAATAAATGAATCTGCCCCGGGAACAGGTGAGTCGGTAAACCTGTCAAGAACAAAATACATAACACCGAACAAAGCCAGGAAAATAATTGACAATATAATTGCCAGCCTCGGACTTACTCTTGTAACCCGCAGCTTCCCATGGATTTTACTCCCTGTGCTCTGCTTGCCAGCCGAAGCTATGCGGAGGCTGGCTCCCTGCTCCCCGCTCTCCGCTCCAAGCGCTCCTCGCCCTGCGCCCTGCTTGCCAACCGGAGCTATGCGGAGGCTGGCTCCCTGCTCTCCGCTCTCTGTGCTCTGTGCCCTGTGCTCTGCGCCCCTTATCCACCAGTACAACCCCAGGAAACTGATCACCAGGTAATAACCCTGCAGGCTCATATCAGCATACAATTTCCCTGTGAAGAAGACCCAGATGTAAACTGCCGATGTTACTATCCCTACCGGCCAGAGCCACAGGTTCTGCCTGACCTCAAGAAATACGTAGATTATTCCGGCCACAGCGCCGAAGATCTCAATCCAGTTACCTGATAACCAATCTATTATTGACATAATAAAGATAAAAGACAAAAGTAAAAAGACAAAAGTAAAAAGATAAAAGTGAAAAGACATAAACCAGTAGGCAGTTGGCAGTTGGCAGTCGAAGCAACCGAAGATTCCGCTAAAGCGTAATAGACAGTTGGCACCGACAGGTGGAGTTGCGCCTTTTCTAAAACTTCACCGCGAGCCTTACCATGTAGTTAATTCCTGCCTGCGGGAAATAGTATGCCCATGTCTTTTCAATCCCATCCTCGTACCAGTTGCCACCGTAGGCATTGCTTTCATATTCAGCATTCAACAGATTATTAATAACAAACTGAAATTCAGTATTCCTGACTGTTTTTACAGCCGGGTTAATGTCAAATCGCAGGCTGTTTACAAAATAGGGTGAGAGCATTCTTTCACTGCTCATTGTATTGTCGAAATACTGTTTTCCAACATACTTGCTGATAATATGCAGCCTTAACCATGGCATTAAATCAAGAGCTATGTCGCTGCTTCCGGTTACCGGTGGTGAATATGCAATATCTACCGTCCCTAGGTTATTACTCTTATATTCCGACGACCAGTCTGATGTGTTGTAATCGGTATAATATTGGGTAAAGTCAATGATCTTATTCCTGCTGAGTGTCAGATTGAATCTCCAGTCAATCATTTTAACGGGTTTCAGCCCAAAGCTTACCTCAACACCCGTACGGTAGCTTCTGCTTACATTAGTCATTATCGGGTATCCCACATTGCTGAGCTGGCCTGTCGGTATCAGCTGGTTGCGGTAAAACATATAATAATAATTAACCGACAACGAGCTCTTTTCAGCACTTATTCTGTAACCGGCCTCATGGTCGAATAGTGTTTCCGGAAGCGGTACGGCATTTTCGTCGCCTGCCGCCTCCTTGAAATCGGTTCGTGTCGGTTCCCGTCCTGCCACGGAGAAAGAGTAATAAATCTCCTGGTTACGGTTCAGGGCAACGAAGATCCCGGTTTTGGGATTAATGAAACTGAAATTGTGTACCTGCCCCAGATCTCTCAGATCATCATCTGAGCCGTCGAGCCTGTAGCCGATTCTCCTGAACTGCAGGTCACCGAAAAATGTTGTCCGCTCCGACAGGTGCCATGTTGCCCTGGCATAGGCACTAAGCTCCTTCTTGGTGCCGTTGTTGAAATACCATTCGAGGTCCTTTTTATAATCTCCTGAATATTTCATCCAGATTATCCTTCCGAAATG
>CAYRQY010000078.1:0-10305 GCA_964426435.1 uncultured Rikenellaceae bacterium
TTAACCGTAAAATTGACATCCTCAAGTACCGGCTTCCCGTTGTAGGCAACCGACAAAGAGATTATTTCAAACAATTGAGCCATTTTTTCCCGGGTTCTTCAGCGCACAAAACTCTTATGGAGGGCCTCAATGATATGAATCACCGATTCTTCCCACTTCTCCGAAAGGGGATCTATTACGACTATTTCCGCTCCCGTCTCATTGGCTATTGCCCTGGCGTTTCTTATGTCGTGTTCCTTCTGGACAAAGATCACCTTTATCCTTTCCTTCACAGCCCTGTCGATAAGCTCTTTCATCCTTGCCGGTGAGGGCTCTTTGCCCTCATGTTCAAGTGAGACCTCCTCGAGGTTGTAATCCCTTGCAATGTATCCCAGGGCCGGGTGGAATATCATAAACGCCCTTCCGGCGTATTCTGCGAAAAGCTCCCCGGCCATATTGTCAATTTCACGCAACCGCTCTGAGAGCCTCCCGAAATTAGCCTGATATTCAACTGCTTTACCGGGATTAAGCTCAGTAAGGAGATCCCTTACAGATTCGGCAATAATCAGAGCCGACCTTGGAGCAATCCAGTAATGGGGATCTGCAATCTCTGCATGTTCTCCATGGTGGTGACCGTGATCGTGATCGTGGTCAGTCCCGATCAGATCAATCCTCTCTCCGACTGAGAGCTTCAGCATCTTCGGACTGGCTTCATAGAAACGATCGAGCCATACCATTTCAAAACTGAGGAAACCGTTGCTTATGTAAGCTGCAGACCTTCGCAGGTTATGCATCTGACGCGGATACGGTTCATAAATATGGGGATCAGCTCCGGGCATTACCATAACGTTGACCGAGAAATCGTCTCCCGAAATCTGCTCAACGAAATACCTGAAAGGAGCTATACTGACACTGATGACGGGCTCGGGCAACGAAGAGCCGCTTCTGCCGCACGAAGCCATTATTGTCATTGCAGCCGCAAGGCAAAACAACGATATTTTATTTATTCCCCTCATAGTGCAGGCAAATTTAACATATAACATAAGAAAAGAGATAAGTGTTGCAAATAAAATAATATAAACTATTTTTGAACCCTGTTCCATGGAAAATAGCTCTGAACTCCCTATAATATCCCTATTACTTTACTTATCATGAACCTGATATGAAAAAGAATTCAACAATTCTGATTACGGCACTGATCATCGCCGGTCTGTTTATCAGCCTCCGGATGAACGGGCAATACAATAACCATAATGATCTGAGCAGGAAGGTGAAGGCCCTTGCCTCCGAATATCCCTCATTATGCAGTGTAAAGTCACTGGTAAAAACAGCCGGGGGAAAGGATATCTGGCTGATATCGATAGGGACCGGCGACAGGGATGCAAAGCCCGGAATAGCTGTGGCAGGCGGCGTTGAGGGCAACCATATCCTCGGAAGAGAGCTTGCTCTGGGATTTGCTTCAACGCTGCTGAAGGATAACCAGGACACGGAGGTCAGAAAACTCCTTAACAGTGTCACTTTCTATGTGATGCCCGATCTGAGCCCCGATGCAGCCGAGCAGTTCTTTGCACCCGTTAAGTATGAGAGGATACTGAACACCAGGCCGGTTGACGACGACAGGGATTTCAGGATTAATGAGGATCCCTTCGAAGATCTCAACGGCGATGGATGGATAACCCAGGTAAGGGTTGAAGATCCGGCAGGATCGTTTATTGAAAGTGACGACGACGCCAGGATCATGAGGGAAGCAGATCTTTCAAAGGGTGAAACAGGAAGATGGCTGGTGATATCAGAGGGTATTGACAACGACGGGGATGGCAGGTTTAATGAGGATGGTGAGGGAGGAGTCAATTTCAACAGGAATTTCTCCTATAACTACCAGGAATTTGGCCCGGGTGCAGGATTGCATGCCATGTCGGAGCCTGAGACAAAGGCAGTGGCAGACTTCCTTTTCGACCGATACAATATATATATGACTATCACCTTCGGACCGCAGGATAATCTCGGTCAGCCGATGAGATCTCCTGACAGGCCTGCCCAGGGCAGGATCATTACAGGGATAATGAAAAGTGATGAGGTGATAAACAGGCTTGTTTCTGACAAGTATCACGAGATCACAGGTGCAAAGGGATCCCCTTCAGCAGCCGGCAGCAGGGGCAATTTTATGGAATGGGCATATTACCATTACGGAAGATACAGCTTCGGCACTCCCGCATGGTGGTATCCAACTGAGAAGGGGATGAGCGCCGAAGTATCCTTTCTCCGGTTTGCCGAAAAGAATAACATGAATGATGTGTTTATTCCATGGACCGGGATCAGCCATCCTGATTTCCCTGGCAAAAAAGCCGAGGTTGGCGGTATTAAACCTTTTGCCATGACCAATCCTCCGGCCGACACCCTACCTGCGCTTATAAGTGCGAATTACAGGTTCATAAAGGCAATTGCTGCAATGCACCCGGAACTGGAGTTTCTTGATATCAAAACCGGGAGTCCCGGTGATGGCGTCTACAGGGTGTCCCTCAGGGTTCGCAACAAGGGAATATTCGCCACCTGTGCCGAGGTGGGAGACAACAATATCTGGACCAGGATAATGAGGATCACCTTAGAGCCTGCAAGGGGACAGACCATTCTCAGCGGCCAGAAAGTACAGAGGATTCCGAGGCTTGAAGGCGACCGGTCGGAAGAGTACTCCTGGCTGATCTCTGGAAAGGGGAACCTGACAGTAAAAGCCGGTGCAATCAATGTCGGGACCATCACAACCACAATAAACCTGAAATAAAACAACCCAAAATTACCGTCATGAAAACCAGAATATTAACTCTTTGTTTATCAGTCGTTTTTATACTGATATCCGTCAGGAGCATGCCGCAAAGCCCGGAATTATTCTTCAAGGCTGCAGGCACGCCCGCAAAACCCAGGGTACAGGTTACGTGGAATAAGTATTATACCTACGACGGGATAACCGACATTTGCAGAAGACTGGCAAAGGCATATCCCGATCTTGTTACCATGGAATCAGCAGGCAAATCGTACCAGGGGAGGGACATCATTGCCCTGACGATCTCGTACAAAAAGAATCAGAATCCCGACTTCAAGCCGGGCTTCTACATCGACGGCAATATCCATTCGAACGAGATCCAGGGCACCGAAATGGCTCTCTACACCGCCTGGTATCTCTGCGAGATGTTTGAAGATAATCAGTTCATCAACCAGCTGCTTAAAGACAAGGTATTCTATATTCTTCCGACAATCAATCCCGATGCCCGCGAATATTTCATGAATGAACCCAACACAGCCAGCTCACCCAGGTCGGGACTGGTTCCTGTTGACAACGACCGCGACGGGCTTTATGATGAGGACGGATACGACGACCTTAACAACGACGGCATAATAAGCCAGATGAGAAGGAAGAATCCCGAGGGGCAATACAGGGCTGATCCCCGGGATCCCCGCAGGATGGTACGGGTAGCACCGGGAGAAAAGGGTGAATATGAATTGCTTGGACTTGAGGGTATTGATAACGACGGCGACGGACTTGTTAATGAAGATGGTCCCGGGGGGTATGATCCCAACCGCGACTGGGGCTTTAACTGGCAGCCGGCATACGTTCAGTCCGGTGCAGGCAGATATCCGTTCTGGTTGCCCGAGAACCAGGCTGTAAGGGACTTCGGGCTCAGGCACAGGAACATTACGGCGGCTCAATCTTTTCATAACTCGGGAGGAATGATATTGAGGGGACCCTCAATACAGGGAGGTGGTGCGGAAGTATACAGCCGGGCCGATGAAGATGTCATTAACGCTATCGGGAAGAAAGGAGAGACCATTATCCCCGGGTACAGGTTCCTTACAATATGGAAAGACCTCTACACCGTTTACGGCGGTGAGGTAGACTGGTGGTATGGGGCAATGGGTTCTTATGTCTATTCCAACGAACTCTGGTCAGGCTACCTTATGTTTTACGATACTGCCAATACCGATCAGTATGAGTTCGACAGGCTCCTTCTGTTTGAGGATGCATTCGTTCCCTGGCAGGAGGTAGACCATCCGGTCTATGGTAAAATTGAAGTAGGCGGTTTCAACAAGAACTTTGGAAGGACTCACCCCGGGTTTCTTCTCGAAACGGACGCCCACAGGAATGCGGCATTCTGCATTTACAATGCCTGGGTTACCCCCAAACTGGAGGTGACGGATGTGAAAGTTAAGAACCTTGGCAACGGGCTCAGGGAAGTAACGGCAACAGTATCAAACCGCCAGCTTATGCCGACTCATTCAGGCACAAACCTCAGGTATAAAATCGACCCTCCCAACTATTGCTTCATCGAAGGAGGAACCGTTGTGGCCGGTATGATTGTGCTCGATGCCGACAGGAATATTGCGCGTGAGCAGAAAGATAATCCCCGGAGGCTTGAAATTGAAAATATTGCCGGCTACCAGAGCATTAAAGTCAAATGGCTGGTAAGGGGCGGCAATAAATTCACCGTTCGGGTTGAAAGCGTAAAGGGGGGAAGAGCTTCAGCCCAGTCGGAATAAGCTTGTCAATAGCTCTGAAGTGAGATCCTGAACTGTCCGGTAGCATTCTTCGCGCTTACCCTGAAAGTCCATTCCCCGGTTTTGTCCTGGTTCTCATCCTCACTTATGGCAAAGGATTTTCTCCAGTTGAGATTCCCGAATTCATCTATAACTATGTCCGAGTAGGTTTTTCCACCCGGCATGATAATGCTCACCCGGATCTCTCCTGCCTTGCAATCGCCGTTTACAGACATTACAATGGATTTTGCACTCTTCTCCACATCAAATGAGTAGGATTTGGAGAATGTTGAGCCTTTCACCACCCTGGAAAAATCCCATGTTGTCCTCTCAGAGTCGCTCCCGAAAGGGAAACCATGCATAAACTCAACACCGGGTGTAACAATTGTCGGATCGGTGAAACTAAAGGTCCTTCCGCTTCCCCTGTAAACCCTTATCAGATCGTTTACCTTCGATGCGGCTTCTTCAGCTTTCGTCATAGCCTCCTGCATCGCTTTCTCCTCCTGTTTCTTCTGGAGCTCCAGTTCCTTCAGCTCCCTTTCCCGCTCACGGTCCTCCCGGCCCCTGTCCTGAGCCTGAACCGGCTGAAAGGCTGCTGCTGCAATCACAAACACAGCTGCGGTTAATGTGAGTAGATTCTTTTTCATGACTGCCTCTTTTTAATGGTTAATGTTCTTTACTTAGCTGATTCAAAGATAGTGCCGGTTAAGCATTTCTTCTGTTAACACCGGGTTAACGCAAGGTTAATGTTTGGCGGTTACTTCTTTTGTATTATTAAAATGAATAATTTTGATTAAGCAAATAATATGGAATGAAAAAAAGAAACACGGCTCTTCTTCTGGGTATAATCTCGATAATAATACTGATCTCTGTTCAGGTAATCATAATAAGAGGTGTCTGGAAGCAGAAAGATGAAATGTTCAATCTCCGCTACCGCCTCTTCTCCCAGGATGCCCTGGCCGCCATGGACCGACGGTGGGGAACCGATGGTTTTGACACAGCGCGCTATATCCTTAGCATGTTTTCACAACATGTTGTAAATGAAGTAAAGGCAATCACCGACCCGGCAGTGCTGGAAGAAAAGAAGCAAGACATCATTGAATTTGTAACGGAGGTTCTTAACGAGGAGCAGGATCTGTCGGCATTCCTGTCGTCCTACTTTGAAAGGCAGGGGATCGAAAAGGATTTCAACCATAAGATTATCATCAATTATTTCGAGCTGATCGATTTTGATACAAGAATACCTGTCTACGTGAGCGATGAGTTCGCCGGCAGGAGGATGCTGAGACCGGCAGGGCAGCCCTCCGGGCAGGAAACAGGGCAGAGGTCAGGGCAGGAAACCGGACAGAGATCAGGTACAGTATCAGGCACAGGTCCGGGTACAGGACCAGGCACAGGACCGGGTACAGTGCCGGGGGGCAGGCCCGCGGGACCACCACCGGCTATAGGACCGGGGCAGACCTCGGAGATACTGGTTAAGGGAGCCCGTTACGAGAATAACTACTACCGGCTCGATTTCGAATACTATATCGACTTCTCCGACAAGCAGAAGATGATTCTCAAGGAGACCTCAGCTTCCCTGGCACTGAGCATCCTGAGCATCATTGTTGTGGTTCTCCTGTTTATAAACACCTACCGTAACCTGATGGAAGAAAAGAGGCTCTCAAACCTTAAGACAGACTTCATTAACAACATGACACACGAGCTGAAGACACCCCTTTCAACCATCACCGTTGCAGGGCGAACTCTCGAGATGGAAAGGATCAGAACAGATCAGTCAAAAATACTTGAGACAGCAAAGCTGATAGGGAAACAGAGTGTACATCTCAATCAGCTCATCAACATGATCCTTGAGATAAGTATGTGGGAGAGAACCGAGTTTCAGCTTGATAAGAGGGCTGTTTCGGTGGAAGAACTTATGACTGATATTGTTGACAGTTTCAAAACAGGATGCGGAAACTGCGCCTCCCTTAAGCAGAAGTATAATTTCGACGACGTCAGGGCAGATATCGACGTCATTTACTTTACGACGCTTATTAATAACCTGCTTTCCAACGCGGTCAAATACTGCGACAAGGACCCCGTTATCGAGGTTGAAGGATTTAAGGAGAATAACACTGTCACCATCAGGATTGCCGATAACGGCATCGGGATAAGCAAAAACGACCAGAAACATGTTTTCGATAAGTTCTACAGGGCCTCCTCCGGCAACATTCACAAGTACAAAGGCCTTGGACTCGGTCTCTATTACGTCAAAAAAATAGCCGAGGCACACGGAGGCGATGTTACATTGAACAGCAAACCAGGAAAAGGCAGTATATTTACAGTAACTATTCCGTATTAATTCAAAAAAAACGGGCATGAAAGTATTATTGGCAGAAGACGACAGGGATTTCGGGAATATCCTGTCACAGTATATTGGCATAAGCGGATTTGAAGTCTCACTTGCAAGGGACGGGAAAGAGGCCTGGGAGATCTTCGGAAGGGAGAAGCCGGACCTGTGCGTACTTGATGTTATGATGCCTGAGATGGATGGTTTTACCCTTGGAGAGAAAATCAAGGAAGCTCATCCCGATATGCCGGTTATTTTCCTGACCGCAAAAAGCCTTAAGGAAGATATTGTAAAGGGACTGAAGATAGGGGCCGACGATTATATAACAAAACCCTTCGATCCGGAAGTGCTTATCCTGAGAATAAATAATATACTGAAAAGGGCCTATTCATCATCCACCGACGAATTCAGGGTCTCCTCCACCCTGCTTAAATTCAACACACTGGAGCTCATAAGCGGCAGCAGGAAGGAAAAGCTGACGCTGAAAGAGGCGCAGCTTCTGAAATATTTTATCATAAACAAGAACAAGATCCTCGCCAGGGAGGATATACTTACCGAGATATGGGGAGAAGACGATTACTTCCTTGGCAGAAGCATGGATGTATTCATTTCTCGTCTGAGGAAATATCTTTCAGACGACAAGCATATCGACATACGGACGGTTAGAGGAACCGGATTTATACTCGAAGAGATCCAGAAGGGTGAGGAATTCAGGAACGAAGAACTGTAAACTCCTTTACCTTGCTTCTCCAAGTACCTCGTTCACCTTATTATAAAGGGCATCTCCCCTCAGGTTCCTGGCTACAATAACACCATTCTCATCGAGAAGGAAGTTTGCCGGTATTGCATTAACCGCATACATCCTGGCTGCTGCATTGTTCCAGTACTGAAGGTCCGAAACATGCGTCCAGGTAAGCTTATCGTCGGCAATTCCCTTAACCCAGTCTTCCCTGGTCCTGTCGAGGGATACGCCGAACACGTCAAAACCTTTCTTCCTGAACTCATTATATACCTTTACCACATGCGGGTTCTCCTGGCGGCAGGGTCCGCACCAGGCAGCCCAGAAATCGAGCAGAAGCAGCTTTGCCCCTACCTTCGAATAGAGGGTAACCGGGTTGCCGTCCACATCGTTCATCGTGAAATCAGGAGCCTTCTGGCCCACAGAAACGGCCTTCATCATCTCCACCCTCTCCTTAAGGGTTACCATGGAGGGTATCTGTGCCACACCCGGATCCATGGCCGAGAGGAATGCGTCAATCTCGCTGGCTTCAAGCTCGTAACTGATCCCCTGCAGGAGTGAAGGGGCAAAATATGAAGAGGGATTGTTCCTTATGAACTCTTTCTGAAGAGCGCTCATTTGCTCCTGTATACTCTCAGCCTGCTTCTGAAGTTCAGTCATCCTTTCCTGGTCATTGTTCTGGTTAGCTATCTGGTATTCATTGTAAATACCTGAATATTGCTCACTTAAAGGTTTATTTGACTCCATGAATGAAAGGTACTCATCGTGAGTCTTCGACCCTTTTACAGTAACGTCAGCAAGCGAATCGAGCCTGCCGGTTATTGTAATATTAGCGTTCTCGAGATAAAATGAAGCCCTGGCCATCGTTTCCCTGGCAACAAGCATTACCATCTGGGGATACTCAACAGCTCCGCCTTTAATCCTGAAGGAACCCTTTTTGGCAAAAGCTGAATCGAGAGTTACCAGCGAACCAGCCTCTCTCTTCTGGAGATAGAATGTAACACTGTCCGCTCCCTCGATTTTGCCTTTAATAACATAAACCGGCTCCGTGGAGCATGCCGCTAACAGAATAAGCACCGATGCAAGGAAGAATAATTTTCTCATAATGACTTTTTTAGATTGAACCCAACAGATTTTTTTGTGGCGCAAATATATTAAATAATGTTATTCGCGAATTCTTTTGTTGTATTTATCAATTAATTTTATTGCAGCCTTATAGGAGGTTATTGAACTGTTGTACAGTTCCTTCTCGATACGGGGCAACAATTGCCTTACTCCACCGTGGTTATAGAACGAGTTGCTGAGGTATTCCGTAATGGTATCATGCATCCTTTCCACAGACTGGTCTTTCCGTAACCTGTCGAGATAACCCGTCCCTGAGGTGAATTCAATATAATCCATAATATCTTTCCAGATCGCTTCCAGGCCGTTACCGGTCTTTGCGGAACATGTGAGCACCTTTCGCTTCCGGCCCGATTCCGGTGCCGGGAAGAGACTGACTGCATTCTGAAACAGCGACCGTGCATTTTCTGCAGTACGGATATTCTGTCCGTCAGCTTTGGTAATGGCGATTGCATCAGCCATCTCCATGATCCCCCGCTTAATGCCCTGCAGCTCGTCGCCGGCGCCAGCGAGCATCAGCAGCAGGAAATAATCGACCATTGAATGGACTGCCGTTTCCGATTGCCCCACACCCACTGTTTCCACAAGAATGGTATCAAACCCGGCTGTCTCGCACAGGATAATTGTCTCCCTTGTCTTCCGCGCAACGCCTCCAAGCCGGCCTGCCGACGGCGATGGTCTGATAAATGCCTCAGGATGAAGGCTCAGCTGCTCCATCCTGGTCTTGTCTCCGAGAATACTCCCTTTTGTCCTGTCGCTGCTCGGGTCAATTGCAAGCACGGCCAGCTTTCTGCCCTCATTAAGCACAAGTATTCCAAAGGCATCAATAAATGAGCTCTTGCCAACTCCGGGAACACCGGTAATACCTATTCTCACCGATCGGGCGCTATAGGGCAGACACCTTTCTATAACTGACTGGGCAATCTCATAATGCTGCGGCAGTACGCTCTCAGTCAACGTTATAGCCTGACTGAGAATGGTCCTGTTGCCGGAAAGTATTCCTTCAACAAACTCATTGACAGAATAGTTCTTTCTTTTTTTCCCTCCCCCCTCCCTGAGGATTTCAGGATTGATATTCGGAGGAGGAGGTACACCTTTGTTTATCCTGAGGGCACTTATGTTTTTTCTTTTATGCTCCATTTTCTCCGGTCAGAATGTGCAAAGATAGTATAAAGAGCATAAGCTGTCAATAATAACTTGCCCCTGAAGGTCAGTATTTTATAATGCAGGATTTTTCCAGCATTTTATTGCGATGCTGTCTCCTTCATGACGTCGGCAGTCAGCATCAGTACAACCTCGGATTTTTTAGGATCGTTGGTGTAAACGTAAATGGCCTTGGTTGTTTTTCCGCTGTAGCCGCCTGAGTTGAAAACTGCCTTGATGGAACTGGATTCACCTGATTTAACAGGTACATCCTTTACTCCCTGCTGAACTGCCGTGCATCCGCAGGTGGATCTTATATGCCTTATTAT
Source organism: uncultured Rikenellaceae bacterium (assembly GCA_964426435.1). Taxonomy (GTDB): domain Bacteria; phylum Bacteroidota; class Bacteroidia; order Bacteroidales; family VadinHA17; genus LD21. The sequence continues at coordinate 10,172 of CAYRQY010000078.1, forward strand.
CAAGTCGTTCTTTCCGCTGTTGGTGAACTGGAATTCAAATTCCTTAGTGGTTGATGCCGGCATTTTGCCAAGATCGACTGTTGTGCTGGCGATATTGAATACCGGGGCATTTGCAAGGTCCTCTTTTGAAAGCT
>CAYRQY010000079.1:0-10133 GCA_964426435.1 uncultured Rikenellaceae bacterium
CGAGTCACAAGAGGATGACCATTTCAGTTAAGCCTGAGGCTATTCTCAGGATAGGTGAATACCTGTATAAGAGTGCCGGTTTCAGGTTCATTATTGCCTCAGCCCTGCATACCAGGAAAGGATTTGAGATCCACTATCACTTCAGCAGGGACGAGATAGGACTGATCCTCAACATTCATGTTATTCTGGATCAGGATGACCCGCAGATTGAATCGCTGTCGAACATGTTCAGTGCTTCAGAATGGATTGAAAGGGAGATGCATGAGCTTTTCGGGATCAACTTCAGGAATCACCCCAACCAGGAGAAGCTGATCTCAGACGGCAACTGGGCTGAAGGAGTATATCCCTACAGGAAAGAGTTTAAATAAATCCGGTACACCGAGAAATGAGCAGAAAAACACTCATACCAATTGGACCATATCATCCGCTGCAGGAGGAGCCTGAACTGTTTAAGCTCTATTGCGACGGAGAGATTGTAAGAGATATCAAATGGGAGACAGGCTACAACCACAGGGGTATAGAGAAACTCAGTGAATCAAAGACATACGACCAGGTATTCTTCCTCGTGGAACGAATATGCGGAATCTGTTCGACCTCACATCCGTTTGCCTTTGCAAACGCCGTGGAAGAGATTGCCGGTATTGAGGTGACAGACAGGGCAAAATATATCCGATCGATAATCGGGGAACTGGAAAGGATTCACAGTCATCTGCTCTGGGTAGGCCTTGCAGGCCATTTCCTGGGTTATAACACCGTCTTCATGTGGGCGTGGAAGTACCGCGAGCCGATTCTCGACCTGTTTGAGATGATAACCGGCAACAGGAACAGTTATGCCATGTTCAAGGTTGGTGGCGTGAGAAGGGATATAGAGGAGAATAAGTTTCCCTTAATAGAAAAAATCCTTGGTGATGTCAGAAAAAAAACTGACCTGCTTACAGGAGCGGTAATGGACGATCCTGTTATTCACGCACGAACAAAGGGTGTTGGGGTACTCACAAAACAGGATATTCTTGATTTCGCTGCCGTCGGGCCGACGGCAAGAGCGTCGGGGATTGCAATTGATGTGCGGAAGGATGATCCGTACGCCGCCTATCCGCTTGTTGACTGGAAGGTAATTACAGCAGAAGCCGGTGATGTGTTTGCGAAGGCTGAGGTGAGGCTTCTCGAGATGTATGAATCCATCTCAATTATTGAACAATGCCTGAGGGGTTTGCAAAAAACCAGCAATCAGGATATTACCGTAAAGGTAAAGGAGATCCCTGCCGGAATGGGCACCGGCCGGGCTGAAGCACCCAGGGGAGAAGTGTTCCATTGTGTGTTCTCCGACGGTTCCAATTCCCCGGCAAGGCACAAGATAAGGGCACCCAGCTACGTCAACATAGCAACATTTAAGAAATCGTGCGTCGGGCAGACAATAGCCGATGCCACAATATCACTTGCGGCCGTCGATCCCTGTTATTGCTGTACAGAAAGGATGGCCGTGGCCTATGATGCCGTAACAGGCGGGAAAATGATGAATGCCAGGGAGCTGATTGAATTGTCGAACAGGAAAACAGCTGAAATAAAGGAAAAGATTATCTGACCGGACATGAAAGATTTTTTTTCATTAATATCTGAACCTGCGGTGTGCAGCTTTCTGCAGCTACTGATCCTCCTACCGGTTGGAGCAGGGCTCATCCTTTTCCTTGTTCCCGACAGGTATATTAAGTTTAAAGGTATATCCTCTGTGCTTGTGAGTCTTTTTACAGGCTATCTTACTGTTTACGTTTTCAGTTCATCATCAAGGGCAGTCGTTCCTGACAGCGACGCAGTAAGGTCGTGCATGGCCCTGTTCGGGATGGATCCCCTCAGCGATTCAACACCTTTCTTCACCGTGACCCTGGACAATCTCAGCAAGCTTATCATTTTGTTTATCAGTATTTTTGCATTTCTCATCCTTCTCTATTCCCTGGCATATATCAAACAGGGACGGATTAAAAACTATTATCCATGGTTCCTTATAACCCTGGGGTGTTCATATGGTGCCGTTCTGGCAGATAACCTGCTTCTCTTCATCACTTTCTGGGGAATACTCGGGATCACACTTTACAAAATGATACCGGGACGTGATGAGCAGAGTTCTGCCACAGCCAAGAAAACACTCATACTTATAGGTGCATCTGACACTATCCTTATCGTTGGTATTGCTATGCTATGGAGGCTTACAGATACGCTTAGCATGAATGCGATCTCGCTTCCGACTGACAATATTCTAACCGTAACAGCTTTTATTGCCCTTCTTGTCGGCAGTTTTACCAAAGCAGGAGCATTCCCCTTCCACACCTGGGTACCTGATTACGCCAAGGATGCCCCGTCATCATCATCTGCTCTGTTACCGGCATCACTCGACAAACTGCTGGGCATCTATTTCCTTGCGAGGATAACAACCGATCTTTTCGTGCCGGGTGAAGGAATACGCCTGTTGCTTCTTGCAACAGGGGTCGTAACGATCATTACCGCAGTAATGATGGCTCTCGTGCAGCATAATTACAAAAAGCTTCTCGGGTATCACGCCGTATCGCAGGTAGGTTATATGATCACCGGATTTGGCCTCGGATCGATGATCGGAATTGCCGCAGGACTTTTTCACATGATTAACAATGCCATATACAAGAGCGGCCTCTTCCTGTCGGCAGGCGCCATTGAACAGAAAACTGGAGAGGAGGATATTGATGAACTCGGAGGCCTCTCCGGAGCCATGCCGGTTACATTTGCCGCATCGCTGATATTTGCCATGTCCATATCGGGCATTCCACCCTTCAACGGGTTTGCATCGAAATGGATGATCTACCAGGGAATCATTGAGTCCGGAAGCGGAGCCGGCATCACGGGGAAATTGTGGGTTCTCTGGCTCGGGCTTGCGGTGCTCGGATCAGCACTTACACTTGCAAGCTTCATTAAATTCATTGGGGGCATATTTCTCAGCCGCAAAAAGCCGGCACTGGAGAAGGTCAGGGAAGTCAGCGTACTGATGTGGCTCCCCATGGCATTCCTTGCACTTTTATGTGTCCTGTTCGGTGTCTTTGCCACCGGTTATGTGGTGCCGAAGCTCTTCATGCCGGTAACGGGTGAGTTTCTGTTTACAGGATTATGGGATTCATCCTTAGTGTCACTAATGATATTGATATCCATTATTCTGGGTGTAATCATCTATCTGGCAACGAGTCTCAGGAAATTCCGGACAGAAGAGAGTTTTATCGGAGGTGAAAGAATTCATGAAAGGACCGGATACCCGACTCCCGAATTTTACAAAACTATCGGTGAATTCAGATTTCTTGCGTGGATGTACAAAAAAGCCGAAGGGAAACTCTTTGATATTTACGACCTGTCAAAGCAGGCGGTCCTCTGGTTCAGCCACAGGCTCAGCGATTCGCACACCGGTGTTTTACCAGGCTATGTTATCTGGGTTTTTGCAGGATTAATAATTATGCTGCTAATAATGATGTAGATAAAGTATTATTTTATGGAACTCGCAATATCCGTCATAGTAATATTCATGATCCTGGGTGCCCTGTACGCCATACATGCAAAAGATCTTCTTTCTGCTGTAATAGCTTGCGGCATTGTAGGTTACGGACTAGTGATCTGTTTCCTCCTGCTTAAAGCACCCGATCTGGCAATTGTCCAGATTGTTGTTGAGACAATTACTCTTATTATAATGGTAGCCGTCGTACTCGACAGCTCCCGCGAGGAGCCTTTTACCAGGCCTGACGGAAAAGGATATCTGAATGCGGTAACTGCACTGCTGATTATGGCGGTCTTATTCTATTTCTTTGTTGCAGCAACAGGCTCGCTCGATTCTTTCGGCGAAGGCACCCTGAGAATGTCGGAGGCGTACATTGACGGAGCAGTGGAAAAAACAGGAAGTGTAAACCTCGTCACAGGCGTGCTGTTCGATTTCAGGGGCTATGATACACTCGGAGAAGCTACGGTACTTATTACAGCGGTGCTCGGGGTGCTGACAATACTTAGGTTAAAAGGCAAGGTATGAAAGGGATGACAGTGATAGTGAAGAAGACAACCCAGCTCATAGCCGGGCTGGTCTTCCTGTATGGTATCTACATTATCATACACGGGCATCTTACACCAGGAGGAGGCTTTGCCGGAGGTGTAATAGTTGCCGGATCATTCATTCTGCTCATACTGGCATATGGCAGCGATTTCCTCAACCTGGTGAGCGAAGAGACCGGAACGACCATTTACGAGAACCTTGCCATTTTTATAGCACTGCTCATGGCTCTTTCTGGCCTGCTGGCAGGTGCAGGGATATTCTTTCTGAACTGGCTCCCCAAAGGAGAACCCGGCGCACTTGTAAGTGCCGGGATGCTCCCACTTTATAACATTTTTATCGGGATTGAGGTAGCTGCTTCGATTCTCTCGATCTTCCTGGCATTGGTAATCTTTAAAGAAGAAATTTCAAAATGACGGTTTACTATTTGTGCTTCATATTGTTTCTTACCGGCCTCTACGGAGTGATTACCAGGCGTAATCTGGTTAAGATAGCGATTTCGCTCTCGATAATGGAATTCAGCATCTTCCTTTTGCTGGCCCTTATAGGGTATACTGACGGGGGTGTTGCTCCCATTGTCGACCCTTCCGATCCGCTGAGAACCTATGTCGATCCCTTGCCCCAGGCAATGGTACTGACTGCTATTGTTATCGGACTTGCCACAACAGCAATGCTGATGGCAGTTATCATACGCATCTACAGGAAATACGGAACATTCGATATCAGAGAAATAAACAGCCTCAGAGGATAGATTATGAATCCGCTTATACCACTATTCGTTGCCTTACCGCTCGCAGGAGCATTTCTTATTATGATACTCGGCAGGCTGATCAGGCATTTTGATAAGGTTGTTGCCTCGCTTATCCTGCTCTTCCTTCTTGTCATATCTCTGATCAGTCTTTTCCGCACGGGTGGAAGTGTCGATGTTTACAAGGTTGGAGGCTGGGAAGCGGTAAACAGGATACCGATCGGCATTTATATGGTCCTTGACGGATTCTCGGCGATTGTTCTGTGCATTGTAAATCTTATCGGATTCCTGTCGGCGGTTTATTCATTCTCCTATATAAGCAGATATACTTCCGGGAACTTCTTCTATGCCCTTTTCTGCCTTATGGTGGCAGGGATGAATGGAGTTGTACTCAGCGGTGACCTGTTCAATATCTTTGTTTTTCTCGAGATCTCTGCCATCTCCTCGTATGCGCTTGTAGCATTTGGCGTAGGAAAAGATGAGCTTGAAGCAACATTCAAATACCAGGTGCTGGGGGCTGTTGCTTCATTCCTTATACTTTTTGGCATAGGACTTATCTACTGGAAAACCAGGACTCTGAACATTGCTGATGTCAGAATGGTATTAAGCTCAGGATATGACAGGAGTTTTTACCTGCTTGTCCAGATCATCCTCCTTAGCGGATTTGGCCTGAAGGCAGCGATTATTCCGTTCCATGCATGGCTTCCCGATGCACACTCATCCGCCCCCTCTCCTATCTCGGCAATGCTTTCCGGTGTACTGATCAAGGCTATTGGCATATACGTGATAATCAGGCTCTTCTTCAATATGTTCGCTATCAGCGAGGGCATGGCCGTGTTAATCACGACTCTTGGTACACTGTCGATGTTTGTCGGAGTTTTCCTGGCTGTTGGACAGTGGGACATAAAGAGGTTGCTTGCCTACCACAGCATAAGTCAGATGGGATACGTGGTCCTCTCAGCAGGCATTGGGATGATACTCATAGCCAGGGGTATAAGGTATGAGGTTGCAGCCCTGGCAATAGCCGGGGGTATTTTTCACCTTATAAATCATGCCGCCTTCAAGAGTCTGCTTTTTCTCAATGCAGGTGCCATTGAATATGCGACGGGAACGCGAGACCTCAAAGAGATGGGAGGACTGGCAAAATCGATGCCGGCTACATCTGCCACCTCCTTTGTGGCATCATTGTCAATTTCGGGGATCCCCCCTTTTAATGGGTTCTTCAGCAAACTTATAATTATCGTTGCGGCAGTTATGGCCCGCTTCTACCTTCTTGCAGCCCTTGCTGCGCTTGTTAGTATTATTACGCTGGCATCCTTTATGAAATTCCAGCGGTATGCATTTTATGATCAGGACCCTGACAGGAAAAAGACCAGGGCAAGGGAGGTTCCCTTTCCAATGCTGTTCAGCATGATTATCCTGGGAGTTATCTGCCTTTTGCTCAGCCTGCTGGCATTTCCCGAGGTAAGGGAACTTATTCTTACACCTGCAACGGATATCCTGACGGATCCTTCGAAATATTCCTCTCAGATAACAGGAGCATAATATGAGATATATAGCAGTTTTCATACTGGCACTTCTCTTCTGGTTACTGATCACTTTCAGTTTCACACTTACAAATATTGCTGTCGGCTCGGCAGCGGCCCTGCTCTGTTCAGCGATTTTTGCCAGGTATTATTTTCACAATGTCTACAAATTCCTGCAACCGCACAGGTACTACTGGTTTCTTGTATATCTTGTCTTCTTTGTCTGGGCATGTATAAAAGCCAATTTCGATGTGGCTTACCGTGTGCTTCATCCCGGAATGCCCATTAAACCGGGGATTGTGAAGGTAAGGACCACTCTTAAGTCGGAGTTTGCCAGGACCCTGCTTGCCAATTCCATTACCATGACTCCCGGGACTATAACCGTTGACATTATCGGCGATGACTTCTATATTCACTGGATCTATGTAAGATCAGAAGATCCGGATGTTTATACCGGCATGATAACCGGGAAATTTGAGAAATACATTAAAAGATTTGCAGAATGACCAATTTACTGACCATACTGCTTTACGTGCAGATAGGACTTAGCGTGGCCTGCCTATACAGGATCATCCGGGGACCAACCATCCCCGACAGAATGGTAGGTATAGATATATTCGGCATTCTGGTGGTTGGCATATGCGCCATTATATCAGTCAGGACCGGAAAATCTTTTATCCTGGATATCGGTATCGCCTGGATTATTCTGAGCTTTATTGGAACCCTTACACTCGCCAAATACCTGAGTGGAAAAAAACTTAATGAATAGTATGATTACCATTATCTTAATAATTATCGGTGTATTGTTCAATTTCTTCGGATGTGTCGGACTTATCCGTCTTCCGGATGTGTATAACAGGCTCCAGGCGGCAACCAAGTGTGTAACTCTTGGCTGCTGCAGTATTCTTCTCGGCCTGGTTTTTCATTATGGCTTCAACGATGCCGGTTTCAAGGCTCTGTTTGCAATACCTGTCCTTTTCTTCAGTGCGACTGTTGCAGCGCATGCACTCATAAGGGGGGCCTATCATTTCGGCACCAGGCTGGGTGAAAAGAGTGTTAAAGATGATTACAGGGAGGTCGTAAAATGAAGTATCCAAAACTAAGAGAGCTTAAAGAGGCTGTCATATCGCTGATTACCCCGGCCTATACCTCAAAGTTCCCCGCAGAGGAACATGTTCCTTTCGAAAAATTCAGGGGCAAGCCTGTTGTTGACGACAATAACTGTGTCGGTTGTGAGACCTGCGCAAATGTTTGTCCACCTCAGGCGATAACAAACAGGGACGACAGGGAGAAAGGAATAAGGATAATCCGGAGGGATTATGGCAAGTGTATTTTCTGCGGGCAATGCCAGGATCACTGCATAACGGGAAAGGGCGTTAAACTCTCCGACACGATTTATGACATGGCAGTGTTCGACCGGGAAAATAGCGTTGAGTACCAGGAGAAGGAACTGCTGATATGTGAAAGCTGCGGCGCAATCATAACAACAAAGGAGCATCTTCACTTCATGCACAGGAAACTCGGTCCCAAAGCCTTCTCGTCAATATTGAACCTCAGCATGCTTAACGAAAAACTAAAGCTGGCAGAGGGTCAGGACATCAGTTCAGAGATCAGGGATACACTCCAGAGAAAGGACATGTTCAATATAATATGTCCAAACTGCCTCCGTCAGGTACAGGGAAAATATCTGTTCAAAGGTGTCAGATAATCTGATCAGTCTGTTGAAGCAGGCAGACAAAAGCATCCTGTTCGTGGGCATAGGGAATGTACTTAAACAGGATGACGGGGCAGGAGTATATATAAGCAATAATCTGCATAATAAAGAAAATGTCTCGGCACTGACCGTGGAGGTGAGCATAGAGAATTATATCGGGAAGATTAATTCAATTGCACCTGATATACTTGTTCTGATAGATTGTGTGGATTCAGGTGAAGTTCCGGGGACATCAAAGCTAATACCCGCCGGTTCAGTAAGGGATCTCACCTTCAACACTCATAATATCTCGCTGAAAAGAATTTCGGAGTTTTTCAGGATGCCGGTTTTTATTCTCGGCATTCAGCCTGAAAAACTTGGATTTGGTGAAAATATATCTTATCTTGTAAGGAAAGAAGCTGACAGAATAATTAACCTAATTAACACAAAGGAGGATATTTATGGCAGTTGAGTATCTATGTAAGGTATGCAGGGGTCATCTTAACGTAAAGACGTCGATAATCCTTGCAGCACAGAAAGTTAACAGTTCCAAGAGAGGACTGGTCTATCTCAATCCCGAAATCGGGAATTATACGATCACGACCCATCCTACATTTCAGATTGAGGAGGGTGAAGAGTACATTTACACCTGTCCGATCTGCGCAGCCCAGCTGAACAGCCGGAAATACTATCACCTTGTAAGGATCATTATGATTGATGAGGAAAAGAAAGAGTATAACATATACTTCTCCGATATAGCGGGTGAAAAATGTACGTTCAAGATAAGGGGGACAAAGATTGAAATGATGCAGGGGCCGGATGCTGACCGTTACGGGAGGTATTTTGAAGTGCCGGAGGAGGACAGGAAATATCTCTGATTTCTTTATTCTTTCACATTATATCTTAAATTTGCTGTCATTAAATAAATAATGCTTTAATATATTATTTTCTGATGAGCAGCGATATCAACAAGAAAGCAGCAGACACCATTCGCATTTTGTCGATGGCCATGGTCGAAAAAGCAAGATCAGGCCACCCTGGCGGCGCAATGGGAGGCGCTGATTTTATACATATTCTTTTCTCCGAGTTTCTCAGGTTCGATCCTGATAATCCCTTCTGGATAAGCCGCGACAGGTTCTTCCTCGATCCCGGACACATGTCGCCGATGCTTTATTCGGTGCTGGCTCTTACCGGTCGCTTCACAACCGACGATCTGAAGAGCTTCAGGCAGTGGGAAAGCAATACCCCGGGCCACCCCGAACTCGATGTGGCCAGGGGAATAGAAAACACTTCAGGGCCACTGGGTCAGGGTCATACAATGGCTGTAGGGACTGCAATTGCCGAGAGGTTTCTCGTTGCAAGATTCGGTGATCTTTTTTCTCACAAAACATTCACATTCATTTCCGACGGGGGCATACAGGAGGAAATATCCCAGGGCGCGGGACGAATAGCCGGCTTCCTCGGACTGAGCAACCTTATAATGTTTTACGATTCAAACGATATCCAGCTCTCAACTGAAACAAATGCTGTAACTTTAGAAGACACCGGACTGAAATACCGCTCATGGGGGTGGAATGTGTTACAGATTGACGGCAACGACCACGACCAGATCCGAAGCGCCCTTAAGAGTGCCGTCGAAGAAAAAGAAAAGCCTACCATCATTATTGGAAAAACCATAATGGGCAAAGGGCTTCTGGACAAAAGCGGAGATTGCTTTGAAAGAAAAACGTCAACCCACGGCATGCCGGTTAGTGAGGCGGGAGGCTGTTTTGAAAGATCGGTTCGAAACCTGGGTGGTGATCCTTCAGATCCCTTCACCGTACCCGGGGATGTTATACTATTCTATGAACTTGCTGCCGAGGAGAGAAGGAAAACGGTTGAAGAATGGAAGCTGAGAAAAGAGAGGTGGGCAGATGAAGACCCGGAAGCAGACAGCAGGCTGACCAGGTTTCTTTCGGGAGATCCGCCTGATATTGATTTCAGTACCATTCAGCATAAAGAGGGTCAGGCTACAAGGGCGGCCTCAGGAACAATCCTGTCAATACTTGCACAAAAAGCCGGGAACATGATCGTAGCCTCAGCCGATCTGGCAAATTCGGATAAAACCGACGGATTTCT
>CAYRQY010000080.1:0-9918 GCA_964426435.1 uncultured Rikenellaceae bacterium
AAATAAACCGCAAACGATAAATAACAAAAAAAATCGAAATACATCAGGGAGAGGTACCGAAAACTTAAAGGGGAATATAAACGGTTTGACAATCCCCATGTGTACAAGGTGGGATTAAGCGAAAGACTCATGAAAGAGCGCGACAGACTGATTGAGGAAAATAAAATATTTTAAGATGAAAGCACTTGTAATTGTTGATACACAGAATGATTTTATGCCAGGTGGTTCACTGGCGGTGCCGGGCGGGGATGAGATAGTGCATGTTATTAACTCTATCCAGCTCCATTTTGATCTTATAGCAGCAACCCAGGACTGGCATCCTGTGAACCACACCAGTTTTGCATCAAATCATCCGGGCAAATCGCCCTTTGACAGGATCGATCTTCATGGTTCAGAGCAGATCCTGTGGCCTGATCACTGTGTTCAGGGTACAGAGGGTGCAATGCTGCACCCTTCACTTGAGACCAACAGGATCAATGCCATTTTCCGCAAGGGAAGCGATCCCGCTATTGATAGTTACAGCGGGTTTTATGACAACAGGCACCAGGTTAGTTCAGGTCTTTCAGGCTACCTGAAGGAAAAGGGCGGCAGCGATCTGTACTTCTGCGGCCTGGCTGCCGATATCTGCGTTTATTACACAATAAAGGACGCCCTGGCGGAAGGCTTTTCCGCAACGCTTATAGAAGATGCCACGCGTCCGCTCGATAATGCTTCCTTTACCTCCATAAAAGAAGAACTCAGAAAAGCAGGAGTGAGTATTATCACCAGCAGGGAGATCCTGTAAGGCCGGTCAGGTCGTACAGATTTCCATTAATTGCCCCGGCACTAAAAGATCCTACAATGTCCAGCCCTTGCGGTACTCGTAATGGAAGTAGTTATTCGCTTCGGGGAGGTTGGTTATCTTCATGTTCTTAGCGTCATACTCAAGCGTAGTGTTGTGGCGCTGAGTCAGGATGGCAATATTGGTAAGCAGCATTATCTCCGTTACTTTGGCAGCCCAGGAGAAGTCGTTGCAGGATTTTTTGCCCTTCTGTATGGCACCGATCCAGTCCTCGAAGATATTTCCGGTTCTTTCGAGCCATGGCTCGGGACCTTTGAAACCGGCATCTGCCGGTACCAGCGATGGCATAACGGCGTTGCCTCCCATCATTATACCCTTGTCGCCATAGAACACTGTTCCTACCCGTCGTCCGGGCTCAAGTTTAGCCGGCCGCTCAGGCAGAAGGCCGCCATCGCTCCATTTAACCTTTACCGGGGGCATGTAACCTATGCCGGGTTCGAACCTTTCGTCAAACTCATAGGTAACAGATTGAGCAAGAGGTAAGTATTCGCTGTTGTAGGGAGTGGAAGTGGCCTGTATGGTTTTGGGATAGGCAAGGTTAAGCGCCCACAATGGTGCATCGTAGATATGAGCTCCCATATCGCCCATCGCGCCTGTTCCATAGTCCCAGAGACCGCGCCATACGAAATGGCAGATCTCAGGATTGTACGGCTTATCCGGTGCAGGACCCTGCCATACATCCCAGTTGAGGTTTTTGGGGACCCTTACGGCAGCCGGACGCTGTATATCTCCCTGTGGCCAGAAATTGACCGGCCGGTCGGTCCACATGTGCACCTCCCTGACACTGCCAATCACGCCGGCGCGTACCCATTCCACAACCCTGCGGGTGGCTTCGCTGGCATGACCCTGGTTACCCATCTGTGATACGACATCATACTCCTTTGCAAGCTCGGCAAGCTTACGGCATTCGTATACAGTCTTGGCCATGGGCTTTTCAACGTATACATGCTTCTTCTGTCTCATGAATGCAGCAGCTATAGGGGCATGGCTATGGTCGGTGGTTGCAATCATGACCGCGTCGATCGATGGTTCCTTGTCAAGCATCTCGCGCCAGTCCGAATAGACTTTGGCTTTGGGGTACCTGGCGAACACATATCCGGCATAGTCGGAGTCGACATCGCACAGGGCGTAAATATTGGCAAGCTTCACCGGAGGCCTTTGCTGCTGTCCTCCCGGAGCTCCCTGCGGAGGTGCGGGCGGCTGACCGGCGGCAGCTGGTCTCTGCTGAGCCTGTGCAGCACGTGCTGCAGCCGCCTGCTGCTGTGCTTCAATCTGCCCGCGGCTGAGAGCCTGACCTGTCCTGGTACGCTGCGGCCTGGGAACATTCACGTCGGGATCGCACAGGTTACTCAGGTTGCCTGCTCCCTGGGCTCCGATACCGATACCGGCAACATTCACCATATCGCTGGGCGCCTTACGTCCGCTACCGGCAACAACATGCCTCGGGACAATTGTAAATGCGGCGGATGCAGCACCTACTGTACCAACAAATTTCCGTCGGGAGAGTTTTCTGGGATTATTGTCTTTCATCATTAAGATTTTATGGTTAATATCAGGATAAATATATTAAAATATTTAAATAGCACGCTGCGGAGAAAAGTTTTCAAATCTGTTACGGACGGGCCATAGTGTAGTGAAGGCCAAATGTTGGCTATTTTATTTATATTTGGCAATTAAGTTAAGCAGTGATGACCCTGACAACTGAAAATATACTCCTTATTGGTTCAATACTGCTGTTCATTTCGCTGGTAGCCGGCAAAACATTCTACAGATTTGGAATACCTGTTTTGATCCTGTTCCTTGTTATCGGAATGCTTGCGGGTTCTGAAGGGATTGGCGGGATATATTTTGATAATCCGAAGACGGCTCAGTTTATCGGAATTGTTGCACTGTGCTTCATCCTCTTTTCGGGAGGTCTGGATACCGGCTGGCAAACAGTAAAGCCCGTCATCTGGCCGGGCATTACCCTTTCAACCCTGGGCGTTATACTGACTGCAGCCGGCGTGGGTGTATTTGTATGGGCAGTAACGGATTTTACGATCTTCGAAGGGCTTTTGCTTGGCTCAATAGTCTCATCAACCGACTCAGCCGCTGTTTTTTCAATATTAAGAAGCAGGAAGCTTGCCCTGAAAGGAAATCTCCGTCCGCTCCTTGAACTTGAAAGCGGCAGCAACGACCCGATGGCTTATATACTGACTCTCATCTTCACAGGGCTGGTAACAATTCCTGAGGCAAGTCCATGGAATATAATACCCATGTTTCTCCGGCAATTATTGCTGGGCGGACTCTCAGGCTTTCTAATCGGAAAGCTCGGGACTATAATGATAAACAGGATAAAGCTCGAATACGAAGGCCTGTACACGGTTCTTGTGGTCGCAATAATGTTTTTCAGTTTCTCGGTGACCGATTTCGTCGGCGGCAACGGATTCCTTGCTGTTTACTGTGCTGCAATATACCTCGGGAATCAGGAGCTGATACACAAAAAGAAGATCCTGAAGGCCTGGGATGGATTTGCATGGCTGATGCAGATTGTTTTGTTCCTTACCCTTGGTCTGCTGGTGTTCCCGAAACAGATTGTCCCTGTGATTGGCATTGGGATGCTGATCTCTCTCTTCCTGATCATCGTAGCCAGGCCTCTTAGCATTTTTATAAGCCTTATTCCCTACAGGATCCAGACCCGTAACAAATGGCTGATTTCATGGGTCGGGCTTCGGGGAGCGGTTCCGATAGTGTTCGCCACTTACCCCCTGATAGCCGGTGCAGATAAAGCCGGCATGATCTTTAATATCGTCTTCTTTATTTCGATAACCTCTGTTCTGATCCAGGGTACTACGCTGCCGGCAGTAGCGAAATGGCTCCACCTGACACTGCCGGAAAAACTTAAACAGAGAACGCCGGCCGATCTGGAGCTTATTGACACTGAAAAGTCTATATTGACTGAGATAGTGATTCCTGAAACAAGCCAGGCTGTCGGCAAACAAATTGTGGAGCTTGGATTACCAAGAACCTCAGTGATTTCGTTTATTCTGCGTGATAACAAATACCTGACACCTACAGGCTCAACAACCTTAATGGCCAATGATGTTCTTTCAGTCTTATCAGAGAATCAGGATTCACTGACCAGGGTATACGGCTGTCTGGATATACGGGATAACCTGATGGCAAATGAATCCCTGATTGACTGAATATTCCTTGCGAAAGGTTGCCCGGAACCGGATCCTCTTCATCATTCCCCGAAAGTCATGGGCTCAGTACCCTGCAAACATTATTGTAACAGTCAGTTTCGGGTTCTCCCCTTTTTTGAAGTGAATTGGGGGGCAAGATCTTCCACGGGGTGATTTTCTTTGTCGTATAAAGATGGAACAGATCGTTACACAACAAGGCATTGATATTATAGAAATCAGACTGTAAAGGACGCCTGTAGGGTACCGGCTTCACCTCGCTGCCGGTAAGCATTGCCGACCTTGTGAGCCCGTACTCAGCAAGACTGACTCCTGAAGGTGCGGGATGATCGAACCACGATGAATAAACAGCCCTGAAATCGCCTGCCCCCGATTCAATCCACTTACCTTCTTCTTTAAACGATTCAGCATAATCCGACATCGTACTCATCATTTCCCCCCACTTTTCATCATTCTCGTAAAGCATTGTTATTGCTGTCAGCAGTGCCCCGGCATCAGACAGGAAGATATGTTCCTGAAGTATTAAATTAAAAGATTAGTGACACAGGGAAGAGCCGTTCCAGAACAGGTCAAGAAGTCTGATAATGACACCTTCAGCCTTCTTTTCAAGTTCAGGCTTTTCAAGAAACCTCCCTGCCTGTATAAGGGCAATGGCGGCCAGCGCATTGATGCCGCACAGGATCTTGTTGTCAGACGAAGGCTGGGGTCTGGTTTTTCGGACGGCCAGCAGTTTCTCCTCGGTGACCGGGAGGGGATCGGTATTTTTTCTTATCAGGTGATATTTGCCCTCAAAGTTTGGCTCATTATCAATGTTGTATATCTCCTGAAATCGTATGAATTCCCCGCTCTCAAGCAGGCTCTCGATCTCTTCACGGCTCCAGAGGTATGTGGTACCTTCCTCGTGTTCCGTATCTGCATTAAAGGCAGTGATGTACAACCCGTTATCCTCAAAGCATTCACCGAGACACTTCAGGATCTTTTCAACCATCCCCCGGTATTTCTCATCGCCTGTTACCTTGTATGCGAGGGAGTACGTCCACAGGGCCATGACCTGGTCGTACAGCATCTTCTCAAAATGGGGAATTGTCCATTGGCGGTCGACACAGTAACGAAAGATGCCTCCCTGCAGGTGGTCGTTCAGTCCGCCCAGCATCATGGCATCGAGTGATGATGTTATCATCATTTTTATTTCATCATCATCCTTTATTGAGAGGAAGTATAGGAGAAACAGGAGGGTTGAGTGGCTGGGGAATTTTTGCCCGGTTCCGAAGCCTCCGTATTCATGATCAAAATAAGAACCTATATCTGAGGCTATTTTGTTCTCTACCGCAACAGGCGGCTCTTCAGCCTGAATCACGAAAGGGGTGATCTGGCCGTCGTTTGCAAAAATATAATTCTTCACCCGCTTTGCTATCTCAAGAAATGACAACCTGTCATCGGAGGTTTCTGCCGGAGCATAGGTTAATGCCACCACAGGCCTCAGGTCAGATGTAAGGAATACGTTAAGAGGCCATCCGCCGCTGCCGCTCTGTGCCTGCATGAAAGTCATCATGTAGTGGTCGATGTCGGGACGCTGTTCCCGGTCGATCTTGATGCATATATAGTTATCGTTCAGATAGTCAGCCGTTTCAGTGTCGGAAAAAGCTTCCGCTGCCATAACATGACACCAGTGGCAGGTGGAATAACCTATGGAAACCAGTACAGGTTTATTTACAGCAGCCGCCATATCTGTAGTTTGCTTCGTCCATTCCTGCCACCAGATGGGATTATCGGAATGCTGCAAAAGGTAGGGTGATGACGATTTGTCAAGATTATTGCGCCTGTAACTGTTGCGGTCGGTGGAATCCTGAGTCATATTTTGTTATTTTTACTGTACACCCTGTTTGTGAGGGAATCGGGATCAGAGCGATGGTAGATATAGGTCGGTTCGCTAATTTCCGCAATGGCAACTTTTCTCTGTTTTGCCCTTTTCCACAGGTTAAAATCAGATCCAAGGGTGATCTCCTGAAACCCCCCGAGGGAATGGAGAGTCTCTCTTTCGACGAAGAATGTGCCTCCGATAATACATTTGCTGAGGTGTATCCTGGCAGATGGATCATTTTTATCGGGTACGTATGGATTCCCCAGGATCTTTACCCCGCCGTATAAAAACATCACTTCCGGGTTGTCTTCAAGGAATCTTCTCCTGCTTTCAAGGTGGGAAGGGTGATATTCGTCGTCGGAGTCGAGGAATGTTATGAATTTACCAACGGCGAGACCGATCCCCTGGTTTTTTGTGGATACCATCCCGCTGTGAGGTTTGCTGAAATGCTTAATACCCTCGAAAGATTTAAGGTAAGGTGATATAGATTCATAGGTATCATCTGTGCTGCCGTCATCAACGACGATCGCTTCCCACTCTTTTTCCGTCTGACGTATAAGCGACTCCAGGGCTCTCTTCAGCAGCCCGGCCCTGTTGAAAGTTGCGATAACCACTGAAAAGAAGGGCTGTTTAGCCACTTGTTCCGGTTTGGTATCGATACTCATTTTAAATAGGAAGGATCCTGCTGCAACACACCTTTCTGCATGTCGATCTGGGACTGTGGTATAGGCCAGTAGTCATTCTTCTCCGGATCATAAACTGCGAACCTCATTGTTTGCCTGAATGTCAGGTCGCGTGCAATGAAATCACTCAATACCTCACCATCGATGCCCCATCTCCTGAGGTCAAAGAAACGGTGTCCTTCAGTGGCAAATTCAAGCCTTATCTCCATTCTTACGGCTTTCCTGGCTTCTGTTTGCGATGAGAATGCAGGATGACCGGAAGGGTAAGGCTCGATTTTGTAGTTGGCGGCAGGTTGGGTCCAGTCAACGACCGGGCCGGACCCCAGGTTGGAATAGCTCAGGCATAGGCCCATGACAGGAGTGCTGTTCTTTGCCCTGATGCGGACACTGTTTATCAGATCCCTTGCCATTTCAAGGTCTCCGTCTTCAACAGCAACTTCAGCTCTCCAGAGCAGGATGTTTGTAAGCCTGTACATCCTGTAGTTCTTGCCGTTATAGAAGCCGACTGAGTAAAGATTAAGGCCTTGTTCCGACTTGAAGTGCATGTACTTTTTTGTCATGTAGGGACCTCCGTTGTTCTGTTCACGGATCCAGTCGTTCCCTGGGTGTATCCCCCATCCCAGGAAGTCAACACCCCTGCGGGCAATAGTCCAGTCAACCCGTGGATCGAGAAGATTGGCGGTGGGAGTGAATGGTGTACTGCTTAAAACACCCATGTCGTTGGCAAGCGGCTCCCGTTCGTCAATCTCCAGTACAGGCAGTCCGTCGGGTGTTACCTGGAAGGCTTCGAAAAGAGACTGGGATGGCTGGAAGAAACCCCAGCCGCCACAGCTTGCAGGTCCTTTCTGATGGAATACGGCACCTGAGATCATCATTGAAGTATGGGCTGTCGGTGTTGTAGCCGCCTGTAATTCAAAGATAGATTCGCAGTTGTTCTCATGTGTCATGTCGTAGTTATCGTAGAAATGACCGGCAAGAGCAAATCCGCCATTATTGATAATATCATCCAGCAGGGTCCTCGCCTCATCAAACTCCTCCTGGTACATATGGGCATGGGCTTTCACGGCCATTGCGGCATACTTATCAGCACGTCCCGGTTCACCGGGGAAATTATCCGGCAGGTTATCTATGGCAAACTGAAGGTCCTCTTCGATCTGGTCCCATGCCGCATCGGGGTTTGGGACCTCTTCCGGAAGAGTGGGAGCGAGCTCTTTAAGGGTTTTTATGTAGGGGATATGTTCAAATACCTTGTTCGCCTGGAAATGGAACCAGGCTCTGAGGAATCTTGCTTCGGCCTCGACCTGTATGGCTCTTTCTGCAGGCAGGGGTGTTTTACCCTCCTGTGCCAGATCAAGGAACTCAAGGACTGAATTTGTGCGTGCGACCCCATTATAGCAGTCTGTCCATCTGTCCGTCATGTAAGTGCAATTGGGCCAGCAATAAAACGATTCAACCAGGGTCATTGGAGAGGAATCACCTGTAGAAGCGCCTTTATAGCAATCATCAGATGCGACACTTCCATATACATAGTCGGTTCCCAGGGCTCCTCCGAACATATATTTGCCCTTCAGTGCGGCATAAGCTCCTGTAAGAATTGATTCTATACCGGCAGGTGTTGTCATAACCGATCCTGCGCCAACCCCGATTGGTTCTTTTTTGAGAAACTCCTCACTGCAGGAAGAGAACGCCAGCAGGCTTAACAAGACCGCAATAAATGATAATTCTCTTGAAAAAATCTTCATCACTATCTTTCTTATATTGCCGAACAATTCAGGTAATAAAGGTAATAAAAACCCGGTTAAACCGGAAAAAAGCCGGGGTTTTTTATATCTTTATGACATATATATGAACTTGATAATTCCGGCAGATTTTCAGACCTTATGAAGAAAAGTGCCCTTAAACTGTTTCTTGTTCTGGCGTGTACAGCGGTTTATTCCCAGAATAATGACCCCGGCAGGGATTTCAGGGCAGGGGTGTATGCTATTGGAGGGTGGAACATTCCGGTGCGCCTGACCACAAAGTACATCACCGAGGAGACAAGCCCGTGGCATGGGCGCCAGTTATGGTCGGGCGGAGTACATTTATCACTTAAGGTCTCTGAATTTTACAGGCTTGAGATTGCCCCGCGCTATTCGTGGCACAAGATTGGGTTCGAATTATCACCGCCAATATATCCGGAAAAGACAATTTATACTGAAACCTTCGGACTTGTATCTGTTCCCGTTACTTTTAAAAGATACCTCACGGGCAACTTTTTGATAAGCGCCGGTACCATCGTCGATTTTGCATTCAACGGTAAGCCCTTATGGGTTGATCCGCAGTCGGGGTTCGGTCTCACTCTGGGTGCCGGAAGGGAGTACCGTGCAAAGGATTTTGTGATCGATCTTTCACCTGTGGCGGAACTCCATTCTGTAATCCCCTTTGCTGAAGAAGAAAACCAGCAGAGGTTGTTTGTGGTCTCATTGAGAATCGGGATAAGCTACAGCCCTGGTCAGGGGTTGAAACCTTTGAAAAAAGAGGATAATATGAATGTTAAGCCAGACCCGGAACTATAAGAATATGAATCAGAGAATAATAATATTATTCCTTGTCATGGCGGCCGGACTCCTGCCGGGGTGTGAAAAATACAGCTCGGTTAAGATCGTAGATGAGAATTTTCTGGAAGCACTTATTGAACAGGGAATTGATAAGGATAGTGACGGGACCATCAGTTTCAGTGAAGCCGCTGAGGTAAAGGAGTTGAACGTTTACCGCTGCAACATTTTTGACATGACGGGTATTGAATGGTTCATCAACCTCGAAACATTGCGGTGCGGCTATAACGATTTTACAGAACTGAATGTCTCACAGAACAAAGCCTTAAAATATCTCGATATTGCCTATAACAAGGTGTCTGCTCTTGATGTTTCCGCGAATATCAACCTTGAGGCTCTCATAACAATGTATAATCCTCTTACTTCGCTGGACCTTTCAAAGAATAGCGCACTGACATACCTGAATACTGAAGCTAACAGGATCATTAATCTTGATATTTCAAACAACCTGTTGCTGAAGCAGGTAAATTGCTGGGGGAATCGGTTAGATGCACTGGATATCTCGAAAAACACGCTGCTGGAAGATCTCAACTGCAATGCCAATCAGCTGGTAGCGCTTGATCTTTCGCATAATCCTTCGCTGAAAACTCTCCAGTGCCAGTACAACAACCTTACATCGCTTGATCTCACCGCCAACACCTTGCTTACGGGAGTGAATTGTGCCGACAACAAAATATCATCCATCGGCATCACAGGGTGTGAAAGGCTTGAGCTCCTTTTCTGCGGATTCAATGAACTCACGGAACTTGATGTATCA
>CAYRQY010000081.1:0-9816 GCA_964426435.1 uncultured Rikenellaceae bacterium
CTACGGGCTTCAAAAGGAAATAACAACCTGATTTTCGCAAAAATTACTAACTTGCAATCCGTTTTTCCTGAAAAAACATCGAATTTTTCGGGAAAAGATTCGCAAATTTGTTTTGCTAATACTGAAACATGAAACCAATAGCAGATCCGTTACCTAAGGATCAGATAATTGCGGAGCTTACGAAGGATAAACTCCTTCGCCGCACCAACAACGGCAACAACGAGGTTTACATTTTCGACTATAATAACTCGCCCTCCCTGATGCATGAGGTTGGAAGGGTGCGTGAGATCACTTTCCGGCATGCCGGGGGCGGTACCGGCAAGGAAATTGATATTGACGAGTTCGATACAGCTGCGGAAGATCCCCAGCGTCAGCTGATCGTTTGGGATCCTGACAACAGGGAGATCATCGGGGGCTACCGTTTCTATTATCCACCGAAAGGCTGCGTGGTGTGCGATGTATCCAGGCTTGCCTCATCTGTCTATTTCAATTTTTCCGAGAAATTCCTTACAAAGTTTTTTCCGCATATGATGGAGCTTGGCCGTTCCTTCGTTCACCCTGATTACCAGTCGCGTACCAGGGGACGAAAAAGCCTCTTTGCCCTCGACAACCTCTGGGACGGTCTGGGTGCAATCATAATCGAAAATCATCACCTGAGGTATCTTTTCGGTAAAGTGACAATGTACCCTCATTTCAATCGGAAAGCCAGGAACATGATTTTATATTTTCTCAGGCGCCATTTCAGCGATCCCGACAGCCTTGCCGTTCCGGTTGACCCTGCCCGGATTGACATTCACGAGGAAGAGATGAAAAGGCTCTTTACCGGGTGGAGGTACAAGGACAACTATAAGATTCTGTCGAGGGAGGTCCGGAATCTCGGTGAGACAATCCCGCCGCTGATTAATGCCTATATGAACCTCTCACCCACAATGAAGACGTTCGGCACGTTCATCAACCATAAATTCGGGAATGTTGAAGAAACAGGCATAATGATAACCCTCAAGGATATTTATGTTGAAAAGATCAACAGGCATCTCTCATCCTACAAAAAGGATTTTGAGATAACCTGGTTTTCGCACGACAATCAGTAAGCCCTGATATTTCTGCCTTCGATATAGTTTATGAAAGACTGGTTTGCCACTCTGTTGCCTCCCGGGGTGGGGTAATTTCCCGTAAAGTACCAGTCGCCCGTATGCCCGGGGCACGCTTCGTGGAGTGACTCAACCGACTGAAAGACAATCCTGACATCTGCTTTAACATCCTCGGATTTAAGCATTGCCGACATCTTTTCTGAAATCTCTTCCGGGGAAAAAGGACTGTAAAGTTCCCTCACCAGGTTTCTGATCTCATTAACCGGTTTAAGAACCTCATTCTTTGCTTCTTCATAGATCTCTGTGATGAAATTCTCTTGATTTCTATCTTTCAGGAGTTCTATTGCCGCTTTGAAGGCAATCAGGTCTCCCAGTCTTGCCATGTCGATGCCGTAACAATCGGGATACCGTATCTGCGGTGAAGATGAGACAATTACTATCTTAAGAGGATCAAGCCTGTCGAGTATCCTGATAATACTTTTTCTGAGGGTTGTTCCCCTTACAATCGAATCGTCAACAACCACAAGGTTATCCACACCACGTCTTATGACACCATATGTAACATCATAGACATGCCCTACCAGGTCATCCCTGTTACGGTCCTCGGTAATGAAAGTTCTGAGCTTCACATCCTTAACAGCAATCTTTTCAACCCTTGGGCGCCGGTTCATGATTTTTTCCAGTTCTTCTCTTGTGATATCATTCCCCCTTCCGAGTATTAAATCTGTTTTCTGCCGGTTGATATAATCCTCTATTCCCTTTACCAGCCCGTAAAATGCGCTTTCGGCTGTGTTGGGGATATAGGAGAGCACCGTGTTGTCAAGGTCATATTCAACAGCGCCCAATACGCTGCCGGTGAGCTGTTCCCCCAGTTTCTTTCTTTCCCTGTAAATTGATTTATCAGTGCCCCTGGAAAAGTATATTCGTTCAAACGAACACTGCCGGGGCTCTCTTTCTTCCCTTATTCTCTCCACAGTTGCTTCTCCTGTGGTTCTGACAATCAATGCTGATCCCGGAGGAAGCTCCTTCACATTACATGTACGCACATTAAAGATTGTCTGAATGACCGGCCTCTCTGAAGCAGCTACAACAACCTCATCATCAATATAATAAAATGCAGGCCTTATCCCTGCGGGATCGCGCATTACAAAAGCATCTCCGTGTCCTACCATACCGGCCATGGTGTATCCTCCGTCCCAGTTGCGGCTCGCCTTGGCCAGGACGGTCGCGAGATCGAGGTTTCTCTCGATAAGGGGAGATATCTCCCTCTTTGTATATCCCTGCTCCTTGAACAGTCTGAAAACCCTTTCGTTCTCTTCATCAAGCCGGTGCCCGACGTTTTCGAGTATGGTTACCGTATCGGAGAAGTCGACAGGGGTTTGTCCCAGTTCAACAAGGCTGCTAAATATTTCATTTACATTCGTGAGGTTGAAATTCCCGGCCATAACCAGACTTCTTGACCGCCAGTTGTTCTCACGGCTCACCGGGTGAACATTGTCGATGTTGTAGTTGCCATAGGTGCCATACCTCAGGTGACCAATGTAAACATCGCAGGCAAACGGCACATTTCTTTTTATAAAACCGGGGTCGTTAAAGTCTTCCTTCTTTGACCCGGCAGCTTTTGCAATATCCTCGTGGATCAGGCCGAAAATTTCCTTAAGGGGATCAGGCTTGTTGGATCTTTGCCTGAATATATAACGGTTTCCGGGAGGAACATCCATCTTTATCCCGGCAATCCCTGCTCCATCCTGCCCTCTGTTGTGCTGTTTCTCCATCATGAGATACATCTTTTGCAATCCGTAATCCCATGAGCCATATTTCTGAATATAGTATTCGGGCGGCTTAAGAAGTCTTAACAACGCTATGCCGCATTCGTGTTTTACTGAGTCGCTCATTGCTAATACTTATTCAGTTCCTGGAGGTTAATGATATCAGGAACAAGATAGGCATCCCTGTATATCCTGCGTATTGCAATCAGGTACTTGGTGGCTTCGGTTTTGGTCCTGAAGTCACCCACCCTCACCTTGTAATAACCGGGCGGATCAAATTTTACATACGAGGGAATATCAGGGAATCTGCCTATGAACTCGGTCCTTACCTTTGCAGATTCCTCTCGCGCAGTTCTCGTGGAGCTGGCATAAATCTGTATGCGATGACCTTCGGTGCCGTTGATTTTCTTATTCAGGATGTATCTGCTCAGTAAGGAATCAACGCCTGGCTCCTGTATTATATTCAGCCGGCCGGATTCAGGATTGCGGTCTGACCTTCCGATTATGTCAGATGTTTTCATAAAATCCTGGGCTGCAATTCCATAAGACAGGAATGACAACAGTACAGTAAATATTATCTGGTATCGTGTTATGCCTCTCATGCAGCTAATCTTTTCCAAGGTCCTCCTCAAGTTCGTCGGTCATTTCAAGATTATGATAAACATTCTGGATATCATCGTCGTCCTCAAGCACCTCGATAAATCTCAGCACTTTCCGGGCTGTTTCCAGATCAAGAATCTTTGTATCATTGGGTATTCTCTCCAGCTTTGCTTCTTCCGGTTCAATACCCAGGTCATTAAGCTTCCTGTTTACGTTGCCGAAATCCTCCATCGCACAGGTTATCGTTATCCTGTCGCCATCAATTTCGAAATCCTCCGAACCGGCATCTATCATCTCAAGCTCCAGTTCATCAGGTGAAAATCCCTCATTCTTTATTGTGAAGATCCCCTTCCTTTCAAACAGGAAACTGAGTGATCCGTTGGTCCCCAGGTTGCCTCCATGCTTGTTGAAGGCAGCCCTCACTGAGGCAACTGTCCGGTTATTATTGTCGGTCAGGCACTCAACGAAAACAGCTATCCCCCCCGGTGCGTAACCCTCAAAAGTTGTTTCGATAAAACTCTCAGCATCGGCGCCAGTTGCCTTCTTGATTGCCCTTTCGATGTTATCCTTGGGCATATTGGCGCCCTTTGCGTTCTGTATCGCCAGCCTCAGCCTTGCGTTCGAGTCAGGATCTCCTCCTCCCTCCTTAGCTGCAATAATGATCTCCTTGATTACCTTGGTGAAGATTTTGCCCCGCTTGGCGTCCAGAGCACCCTTCTTCCTCTTTATGGTGGACCATTTGCTGTGACCTGACATATGATCTATTATGTTTGTTTTTATGGCGTAAAATTATATATTTCTTTAATACCTCAATCATAGTTTATACTTTTGTGACGGAAAGGAAAGACAGAAGACAGAAGGAAGAACTTTCTTGCTCTGAGCTCTGAGCCCTGAGCTCTGAGCCCCGAGCATTGATCTATCAGGCGAAAGGTGAAAAACAGAGTTAGCATTGCTTCGTACTCCTGTCTTCGGTCTTCGGACTTCGGTCTTCGGACTTCGGTCTCCGGTCCCTTTCGCCAGGAGGCGTGAGTTATAAGTTATGACAAAGGAAAAAGTATATATCGAAACATATGGTTGTCAGATGAATATCGCTGACAGCGAGGTTGTTGCCTCGGTACTGTCGGATGCAGGCTGGCAGCAGACCGACAGGATCGAAGAAGCAGGACTGATACTGATAAATACTTGTTCGATAAGGGAAAATGCGGAGCAGAGGATCCGCCGGCGTCTAAGGTCGCTCAGCCACCTCAAGAAGAAGAACAGATCCCTTATTGTCGGGCTGATTGGCTGCATGGCAGAGAGGCTGAAGGAGCAGATCATCGAGGAAGAGAAGCTTGTGGATATGGTAATCGGCCCCGATGCCTACCGTAAGATAGGTGACTTTATCAAAGAAGCGGAAGAGGGACAAAAAAGTATAAACGTCCTTCTCTCTCATGAAGAGACCTACGCCGATATCCAGCCTGTTCGCTCTGATGCAGCGGGCGTTACAGCGTTTGTGTCAATTATGAGGGGATGCAATAATATGTGCGCTTACTGCGTGGTGCCGTATGTGAGGGGTGCTGAAAGAAGCCGTGATCCCGGTTCTATAACTGCAGAGGTAATTGATCTTCTTGATAAGGGATATCGTGAAGTAACCCTGATCGGACAGAATGTCAATTCATACAGGCATAAAAACAGGGTAGATGAAATAAGGTTCCCCGGACTGTTAAGCAGCATAGCGAAACTTGATCCCCGCCTGAGGGTACGATTCTCAACCAGTCATCCAAAAGATCTGTCGGACGAGCTTCTCTATACCATGGCAGAACACCCTAATATATGCCGGCATATCCACCTTCCTGCACAGAGCGGAAGCAACAGGATCCTGGGGTTAATGAACCGCGGTTATACAAGGGAATGGTACATGGACAGGATACTGGCCGTCAGGAGAATAGTGCCGGATTGTTCGCTCTCAACCGACATGATTGCAGGCTTCTGCTCCGAGACAGAAGAGGACCACCTCGAATCATTGTCGCTGATGGAGTGGTCACGCTTTGATTTCGCATACATGTTCATGTACAGTGAAAGGCCGGGCACACTGGCAGCAGACAAGTACCACGACGATGTCCCTCCGGATATCAAAACCAGGCGTCTGAACGAGATTATTGCCCTCCAGAACAGACTTTCGGCCGAATCGAAGCAAAACGATATTGGCAAAGTTTTTGAGGTACTTATTGAGGGATACTCAAAGAGATCTGCCGACTTTCTCTCAGGACGCACGTCACAGAATAAGGTTGTTGTGTTCCCTGGTGAGGATAAAAGGAAGGCGGATTATGTTCAGGTTTTGATTGAAAGATGTACATCTGCAACCCTTATAGGCAAAATGGTGTAAGTGGTGTACAGATTCAAGATTTGATTTTTTTGACTAACTTGCGAAACAAAAAATTGCTGAAAAATGAAGTTAAGGATTTTGTTGGTTATTTCTCTTTCTCTTTTTATCTGTCTCCCTTCAGCCGCACAGAGAGGTGATAAGAAGATAAGGATCACCGGTAAGGTTGTTGATATCAATAATGCTCCAGTGGCAGGGGCTGTTGTGGTTGTGGATAATATAAAAACCAATACACTGACTAACTCCAGGGGTGTCTACAAAATTAAGGTCAGTCCGTCGGCATACAGGCTTGGCGTATCAACAACCGGCAATGAGTCTGTTCAGACAGAGATAGATGGAAGAACGGTCATCGACTTTACTCTTGAGACTGCCTTCGCCTCTGTTCTAAAGAGGCCTGAAGGTCCGGTAATTGATCAGGATGAAGAGGTAAATGTTGGCTACGGTACCGTAAGAAGACGTAATCTGACCCATCAGGTAGGAAGGATCGACGGAAGGGATCAGAAATATGCTTCCTATAACTCCATTTACGATATGATCCGCGGTGAGGTTGCAGGTGTCAAGGTTGAAGGCAAGAGGATTATCATACAGGGGGCAAGCTCGCTTCTGCTGAGCAGTGATCCCCTCCTTGTGGTGGATGGTGTGCCCGTTAACACCATCGACGACATTATGCCGCAGATGGTAAGTTCAATAGAGGTGCTCAAGGGCGCTGCCGCATCGATATACGGATCAAGGGGAGCAAACGGAGTTCTTCTCATCACCCTGAAGAGAGCTCCGGATCTTAAGCGGTAGCCCGCGGGTTTGTTGTCACTTATCCTTTCTTATACATAAACCCAGTTCGGCCAGCTGCTCTCCTGAGATCACAGCAGGGGTATCCAGCATGACGTCCCTTCCTGAATTGTTTTTTGGAAAAGCAATAAAGTCACGTATTGAATCCTGGCCACCGAACATGGCCACCCATCGGTCGAATCCGAAAGCTATTCCTCCATGCGGAGGTGCCCCGTATCTGAAAGCATTGAGGAGAAATCCGAATTGCTCGTCAGCCTCTTTGTCACTCATCCCCAAAACACTGAACATTTTCTTCTGCACACCGGCATCGTGAATTCTCACCGACCCTCCTCCTATCTCCACTCCGTTTATAACAAGGTCGTATGCGTCAGCCCTTACTGAGGCCGGTTTGCTCTCCAGAAGCTCCAGGTCTTCAGACTTTGGCGATGTAAACGGGTGATGCATTGCATAAAACCTCCCTTTTTCATCATCCCATTCAAGCAACGGAAAATCAACTATCCACACAGGTGCAAATACCCCCTTCTGCCTTAGTCCGAGACGGCTTCCCATTTCCAGCCTCAGTTCTGAGAGTGCTGAAAGAGTCTTTTTCTTCTCACCTGCAAGAACCAGTATAAGGTCTCCGGGTCCGGCATTCATCAGACCAGCCCATCTTCCCAGATCCTCCTGAGAATAAAACTTATCCACCGACGATCTGAAAGTGCCGTCAGGGTTACATTTCACATATATGAGGCCTGATGCTCCTATCTGCGGCCTTCTGACGAAATCTGCGAGCTCATCGGTCTGTTTGCGGGTATACTCTGAGCAGTCCTCAGCTCTGATACCTCCGATGTATTCAGCGCTGTCGAAAACCTGGAATCCTTTCCCCCTGACCAGGGCCGACAGATCAGATATCTCCATCCCGAACCTTAAATCCGGCTTGTCGGTACCATACAGGGCAATTGCCTCTGAATATGGCATCTTTCTGAAAGGTTCACCGAATTCAATGTTCTTTATCTTCAGGAAAAGATGTTTTGCCAGTCCCTCAAAAGTATCAAGTATCTCATCACGGCCGGCGAACGACATCTCGCAGTCGATCTGGGTGAACTCCGGCTGCCTGTCGGCTCTGAGGTCTTCATCCCTGAAGCACTTCACTATCTGGTAATACCTGTCAAAGCCCGAGACCATAAGCAGCTGCTTGAGGGTCTGAGGGGACTGGGGCAGGGCATAGAAAGTCCCGGGCTGCATCCGCGACGGCACTACGAAATCCCTGGCCCCCTCGGGTGTGGACTTGATCAGCACCGGAGTTTCTACCTCAATAAATCCTGCTTCGTCCATATACCTGCGAACCTCCCCGGCTACTTTATGACGCAGTATCATATTGTTTTTTACACAATTCCTTCTGAGATCGAGGTACCTGTACTTCATCCTCAGCTCCTCTCCACCGTCGGTATCATCTTCAATGGTGAACGGTGGCAGATCACTCTTATTAAGAATAATGAATTCATTTACCACAATCTCAACCTCTCCTGTTGGAATTTTCGGGTTTTTGTTGCTGCGTTCAGCCACCGTTCCTTCGGCCCGGATAACGAATTCCCTGCCCAGCTTCCTTGCCTTCCCGCAAAGTCCGGCATCGGTCTCCATATTAAAGACCAGCTGGGTAATCCCGTACCTGTCGCGCAGATCGATGAATGTCATTCCGCCAAGGTCCCTCGATCGCTGAACCCACCCGCACAATGTAACATCTTTCCCTTTATCGTTTATTCTGAGATCCCCGCATGTATGTGTTCTGTACATTTGATTTTCTTTGATTTTCCTCGATTTTCGGGCAAAAATAACAAATTAATGTGTTACATTTAATTGTTTCACTTACTATTAAAAATTGAAAATCCTTGTGGAACCACTCCGCGGTTCCAATTACCAATACCTGCAATCATTGGCTGTTAGTGATGGAATCGCTCCGCGATATGTTTACAACTGATATTCTTAAATAATCATTCACTCCCGGATATAAGTCAGAATTTAGGGTACACCGGAGGTGTACCATCACTGCTGGTAAACGAAAATCATATTCTGTTTTCAACCGCGGGGCGGTTGCACTGAAAAAAGATCACCATTATTTTTCTAAATTTGCCTTGATTGATCTGATATGGAGAAGCAAAATCCTGACGAGCAATTCATGAGGGCAGCCATTGCCGAGGCAATGAAAGCAGCCGACCGGCAGGAAATTCCTGTCGGTGCAATTGTGGTATGTAACGGCATGATCGTTGCACGGGCCCATAACCTCACCGAAACCCTCAGGGATCCCACCGCCCATGCCGAAATGCAGGCCATTACTGCTGCCACAAATTACCTCGGCGGAAAATACCTCACCGGCTGTACAATATATGTTACCATCGAACCGTGTGCCATGTGCGCCGGTGCCATAGGCTGGAGCCAGGCAGCAAGACTCGTGTATGGTGCAAGGGATGAGAAAAGAGGCTATACACTGGTAACCGGTCAGCTTTTACATCCTAAAACAGAAGTTGTTTCAGGCATTCTTGAAAATGAGTGCGGAGAACTTATGCGGGAATTCTTCAGGAAAAGGAGATGAAAAACTGAAGTCGCACAACGTAACACACCAGGTCTCACAAAGCAGATGAATTTTCAGAGTCGCCAAGGTTTTCTGAAAAAATTGGATTAAGTTTACGAAAAAGAGCCGGAATGACCTTCAATAACAGCAAAACCATTATCAGTCAAAGGATTAAGCTTTTTGCAGCAACGGTACTCTTCCTTGCATTCATTATCCTGACATACGTGGCAAAGATCATCCCCTTTCCGCTTCTCGGAATGAATGAAACAGCCTGGACACTTATACTTGTCGCAGTCTATCTTCTGATCCTGCTCTATCCGACACTGCTGAATTATCAGTATGTATCTTATTCCGACGATGGAGATAAAATAATTGTCAGATATTTCTTCTCGGGCATTCTCGGGGGCAGAAAAAACTCAATTGAAATAGGCAAGAAAAGTCTCTCGGGTTACAGGGTTGAATCGCAGCTGTTCGGATTGAAGCAGAGTCTGACCCTTTACCAGAAACTTAAGGAGGGTGTCGCCAAATACCCGCCGGTATTTATAAGTGCTCTCACCAGGGAAGAGAAGAATAAAATCCTGGTCTCTCTCAACAAGTATGCTCCGAAAGCTTGAAGGTTATCATTCATTATTATGAGTTTAATCATTTTTAGTGTTTAAA
>CAYRQY010000082.1:0-9687 GCA_964426435.1 uncultured Rikenellaceae bacterium
CCTGATATGACAAATGAGAAGAAAAAAGCAAACATGCAGAATAAGGAACTGAGCAGGAGGAGATTTATCTCAACAACTGCGCTTGCAACTGCAGGAACACTTGCCGCAGCGGGCATTGTTACCTCATGTCAGAACAAGGGTAAAGCCAGGCTCCCTGTTCTGCTTAATGAAGCTCCCGACGGTCGGCCTCTTAAGGCGGGACTGATAGGCTGCGGAGGAAGGGGTACCGGTGCCGCGATTAATTTCCTCGATGCAGGACCAAACCTTCAGATAACTGCTTTGGGCGATGTGTTCCGGGATAAGCTGGATCAGTGCAGGGAGCAGCTGAAAGGTAAAAAAGGTGTCGGGGTCGCTGACGAGAATTGCTTTGTGGGGTTCGACTGCTACGAGAAGGTCATCGATTCGGGAGTGGATGTGGTCCTGCTCACAACCCCGCCGCATTTCAGGCCTGCTCATGTTGAAGCTGCCGTGAACGCCGGGAAGCACATATTCATGGAGAAGCCGTGCGCCGTTGATCCGGTCGGGGCAAGAAGAGTGTTGGTTGCATCGGAAAGGGCCAAAGAGAGGGGCCTCTGCATCGTAAGCGGTACCATCCGGAGATCGCAGAAGGATTTCATGGAGACCCAGAGGAGGGTGACCAACGGTGAGATAGGAGAGATTGTGAGCGCTCACATAATCAGGAATGGCGGCTCATTATGGGTAATAAGGCGACAGCCGGGATGGACAGATATGGAGTATATGCTCCGTAACTGGGCTAACTTCTGCTGGCTTTCCGGAGATCATATAGTGGAACAATTCATTCATGAAATTGATGTGATGAACTGGCACCTGGGTAAGAACCCGGTTAAGGCCATAGGATGGGGGGGCCGGCAAAGGAGGGTGACAGGCGACCAATATGATTTTTTCAGTATTGAATACATCTACGACAATGGCATGCATACCCACTGTGCGGCACGCCAGATAACAGGATGCAGCAACCTTACCAAACAGTTTATTGTGGGAACAAAAGGATTCGCCGATGCAAGGGGGACGCTCTATAACCTGAAGGGAGAAGAGATTTGGAAGTATCCGAAACCGGCCGAGGATGATCCTGACCAGACATGGGCCGTGAAAGATCCTTTTGTGCAGGAGCATATTAACCTGGTTACTGCTATACGCACCGGCAACATCATTAATGATGCGGAAGACCAGGTCAATTCGACCCTGATCACGATTATGGGGCGTATGTCTGCCTACACCGGAAAGGATGTGACCTGGGATGAGGTCCTTAACTCTGATCTCTATCTGGGTCCGAAGACCTATGAATGGGGTCCCGTACCCGGAATACCGGAAACACCGCCAGTGATAGGCGCAGAACCAAAACTAACCTGAAATATATGAACAGACGACAATTCACCAAAAAGACGATTATGGCTTCAGCCATGATATCTGCAGCCTCTTTGCCCGCTTTCGCGGATATTTCACTGCCTCCGCAACGAAGAATCAAAAAAGGCATAATGTGGGGCAGCAACAGGGTCGGGCAAACGGTAATGGAAAAGTTCCAGTCGGCAAAAGCCGCCGGATTTGACGGTATCGAGGTCAACAGCCATCTCGACAGGAATGAGGTGCTTAAGGCAATGGAGGCTACGGGTCTCCCTGTACCCAGTGTATGCAATGCCCTTCACTGGAAATACCTGCTTTCTGATCCCGATCCCAAAGTGAGGGCTGAAGGGGTTGAAGCGCTAAGGGTCTCACTTGAGGATGCAAAGGCTTTCGGTGCTGATACCGTTCTGCTTGTGCCGGGAAGGGTTACTGAATCGGTCAGGTACGACGAATGCTGGAACCGCTCCACCGAAGAGATCAGGAAAGCATTACCCCTGGCGGAGAAACTGAAAGTAAAAATAGCCATAGAAAACGTATGGAATAATTTTCTGCTGAGCCCGCTGGAGGCAGTCAGGTATGTCGACCAGTTCGGGAGCCCGATGGCAGCTTTCTATTTCGACTGCGGCAATGTACTTGCTTTCGGTTTTCCTGAACAGTGGATCAGGATACTCGGAAACAGGATTGCCAAGGTCCATATAAAGGAGTACAGCCGTAAACTTGCTGACTCACAGGGCAGATCTGCCGGCTTTAAAGCCAGCCTTCTTGAAGGTGATGTCAACTGGCCTGAGGTGATGAAAGCTCTCGACGAGATCAGCTATAACGACTGGGCAACAATTGAACAGCCGGGCGGTGACACTCCGGAAGGACTGAAAGATCTGTGCGACAGGCTTGTTAAGATACTCGCTCTTTAGCCGGCTGGTTATTTCAGTTTCTTAACTCCCATATTCCATAGCGTAAAGCTGAAAATATCAGCGTGCTGTTCTATGGTCTTGCTCACCGGAGTTCCGGCACCATGGCCTGCCTGAGTTTCGATCCTTATCAGGACTGGGTTTGTACCTGCCTGTTTCTCCTGGAGATGTGCTGCAAACTTGAACGAGTGAGCAGGCACAACCCTGTCATCGTGGTCGCTTGTGGTGATAAGTGTGGCGGGATAGCTTACTCCCTCCTTTACGTTATGCACGGGAGAGTAATTCAGGAGGTACCGGAACATCTCCGGACTCTCTTCGGAAGTTCCGTAATCGTAAGCCCAGCCTGCCCCTGCAGTGAACTTATTATATCGCAGCATATCCAGAACACCGACGGCAGGCAAAGCCACCCTGAAAAGTTCCGGGCGCTGGGTCATTACCGCACCGACAAGGAGGCCACCGTTTGATCCCCCTCTTACTGCCAGGTACCCGGGAGATGTATATTTATTATCGGCAAGGTATTCTGCAGCAGCGATGAAGTCGTCGAAAACATTCTGCTTGTTCATTTTTGTGCCGCCGGAGTGCCACTTTTCACCATATTCGCCTCCACCCCTGATATTGGGCACTGCATAAATCCCTCCGAGATCAAGCCACAACGCATTCGAAACCCCGAATCCAGGCGTTATGCTTATATTGAAACCGCCATAGCCGTAGAGGATTGTGGGGTTCTTTCCGTTACGGACCATGTTCTTATTGTAGGTTATTATCATAGGTACCTGTGTGCCATCCTTTGAACTGTAAAACACCTGCTCGGAAACATAATTTTCGCTGTTGAATTTAACATCGGGCTTTTTGTAAACCTGTGCATCACCCGATACCGGATCGAGCCGGTAGATGGTTGATGGGGTGGTATAATTTGAAAAGGAGTAGTATAGTTCCTTATCTTCCTTTCTGCTGCTGAATCCCGCAGCACTCCCCACTCCGGGCAAGGTTATTTCGCGAACCAGCTTCCCGTTTCCGTCATACTGGAGTACATACGAAACTGCATCCCTCAGAAAATTCGCAAAGAAGTACCCTGAACCTGATGAAGGCTGAATAACGTTATCGGTTTCGGCTATGAAATCGACCCACTTATCCTTTCCGGGGTCACCTGCATCAACCGAGACTATTCTGCCGTTTGGGGCATTCAGGTTGGTATAGATAAAAAGCTTTGTGTCGTTGTTGTCGATAAGATAGTGATCGTTGTTAAAGTCTCCGACTATCACCGTGAAATCGCTTTTTGGCCGTGTCAGGTCTTTAATATACAGTTCATTGCCAGTAGTTGAGATGGCGGCTGTTACCACAAGATATCTGCCGTCTTCCGTTACGTAGCCGCCTACATACCTTCTTTTAATATTGTCGCCGAATACAACTTTGTCATCCGTTTGCTTTGTGCCGATCCTGTGGAAATAAAGCCTGTGATGGTCGGTCATGGCTGAAAGTTCACTTCCTTCAGGTTTCTCATAGCTCGAATAGTAAAAACCTTCATTTCCCTGCCACGAAATATCGCTGAACTTGACATCCTTGATGGTGTCCCCGATAATCTCCCGGGTGAGGGCATTGATGGTAATTATCTTCCTCCAGTCCGAACCGCCTTCCGAAACCGAATAGGCAACCAGCGATCCATCCTTCGAGAATCCTATCTCCCCCAGTGAAGTTGTGCCGTCAGCCGAGAATTTATTGGGATCAAGGAACAATTCCGGTTCACCACCCTCTTTCTGGCGGTACCAGACTGACTGGTTCTGCAGACCATCATTCCTGGTATAATAAGTATATTCACCTCTCCTGAACGGCAGGCCGAACTTTTCATAATTCCACATCTCGGTCAGTCTCTCCCTGATATGTTCCCTGTAAGGAATCTCAGCGAGGTACCCGAAAGTTACAATATTCTGCTTCTTCACCCAGGCAGCTGTCTCTTCCGACATGTCATCCTCAAGCCAGCGGTATGGATCATCAACCGCGGTGCCGAAATAAGTATCCTCCACGATTATTTTTTCCGTAACCGGATAATCGGGTCTGTCAACTTTTGATCTGTTGCATGAAATGGCAATCATCACGATAATAGTAAAAAATGTCAATTGTTTCATATTTTTAGTTTTATGTCAGGTTATTCAGTAAAGAAGTGATTTCCATCGGGATTGTATATAATGTTGAGTGATTTGGGTTGTACCCCGACCCTGAATTCTTTCGCAAAGAAAAGTTCTCCGTCGATATGGAAGGGAACAGTTTCGGAAAACTCCAGTTCAAGGCCGGCGGTCTGGTAATAGATCACCTTATTGCTTGTAATATGTTTGCCTTCGGGCACTTTAAGCAGAAGGCTGAATCGCTGTAAAAGGTTAAGCCTCTTTATCATGCACACATCAAGGAGTCCGTCGTTCGCAATTGCTTTGGGGGTAAGCCGGAACCCGCCCGCAAATCTTCTTCCCACAGCTATGGTGTTAATGAAACAGTCACCCTCGTAGGAATTGCGGCTGTCGGTTACGACCATTCTTTTCTCCCTGTAAAAGAGAAGGGTCTTAATGATATGCCACAGGTACTTGTTCTTGCCGCCTTTTTTAACTTCACCCGGAGCGATATAGTTCTCGGCGGCCACCTGGGCATCAAATCCAAGCCCCATTCCGTTCAGAAATATCTTTCCGTTAACTGTGCCGGTATCGAGGGCCATCAGGTCTTTGCGGAAGAATATCTCCCACTCCTTGTCTGTGAACCTGTCAGGGAATCCGGTGATCTGATTAAAATCGTTTCCTGTTCCTGCAGGAATTATTCCCAGTACAGTATCAGCCTTACCGATCAGCGGACGGGCCACCTCGTTGATTGTGCCGTCGCCTCCCACACCCACAATGTGGCTGAACCCCGCTTCGTAATAAGAACGTGAAAGCTCTTCTGCGTGCCCGCATCTCTCTGTCAGGACAATCTCCCCTGCAATATTCTGTTTCCTGATCATATGTTCGATTTCGGGGATCATCGTTCCTGCGAAGCCATTCCCGGCAGTGGGATTAACAATGAAAATCCATTTATCAACTTTTTCCATAGGAATTTCAATTAGTATTGATGATGTGCTGATTCAATAATTGTTCTGACTCTTTCCATTATCTCCCTGTCATTTTTGTCAATCAGTTCCTCGCGCGGTATAGGCTGGTGTATAGTCACATCCAGTTTTGTTCCGAAGTCAATATAAAATCTGTTTTTTGGTTTCAGCCTGTAGAAACCGTTAAGGGTTACCGGCAGTATCCCTATTTCCCTTGTTCTGAACAGGTAAATGAAGCCCCGGTAGAAAGGATTGATCCTGCCATCTCGCGTTCTTGTGCCTTCCGGGAAAAGTGCAACGGATTGTTTTTCTGCTTTCTCAAATAGCTGGTTAAGCATATGGCGCGTGTTGGTTACGGTTGGCTCTCTGAAAGGGACATAGTCTGTTACCCTGAGGAAATGATTGAAGAGAGGCACCTTAAGAAGCCTTTCGTGCCCGAACCATGAAACCTCAGGATAAAACGACATTATTGCAACAATGTCAAAAAGGCTGGCATGATTGGCTGTAAGTATATACTTCTCATTTTTGTCGATATTGTTTCTGCCGGTTATCCTCAGCTTTTTTCCCATGATGAAAAAAACTGATTTTGCCCAGATCTTAATGAGGAACCTGATAACCCTGATTGCCTTAAACCACGACAGGATTATAACAATAACCACTCCGATTGCTGTATAGGGATACAAAATCGCGAATACCGGAACAGAGAGTAATTGGTAAAGCCGGATTCTCAATCCGGCATTGTTGGTTCTATTTCTCTGAGTTACTGACAAAGGCAATCTGTTTACTGTCTGGCGACCATGAGGGTACATTGATTGTTCCCTGGCCACCATATAAAAATGCTATCACCCGAGGTTCACCTCCTGTGACAGGCATAAGCCTGAGCATCACTCTTTTATATGAAGGGTGGCTGTTTTTTGGGATATCGGGAGGGAATGATATAAAGGCGATCCACTTTCCGTCGGGAGAAATATGCGGGAACCAGTCGTTGTAATCATCAAAGGTTAGCTGTTCCCTTCCCGTGCCGTCCGGTTTCATGCGCCATATCTGCATCGTTCCGGTATGGCTCCCGTTATAATAAATATACTTCCCGTCGGGTGAATACTCGCATCCGTCAACGTGTTCTCCTTCGGGTATATCTGTAAGTGCAACCTCCCTGCCTCCCTTTATTGAGTTCCTGTAGATATTATATACACTGCTTCCTCCGCGCCGGGCGACATATAAAACCTCCCTGTTGTTGGGAGCCCATCCGTGCCAGTAGGAGGGGGCATACTCCGTGACCAGTTTAGGAGTACCTCCCCTGAGTGGGAGCACATATACTGCTGAACCGTTTCCTGTCGGCAATTCCGTGTGATGGCTTATGGCGAGCAGTTTGCCGTTGAAAGAGATACCGTGATCATTATTGTTCCTGTTGGCAAAGCCGGTGTTAAGCTGTTCAATCTCTCCTCCTTCAACGGGGATCTTCCAAAGCAGGCCGTCCATATTGAACAGCAGTTTTTTCCCGTCGGGCATCCAGTTGGGTGCTTCAAACCTTCCCTGTTTTTCAAAAATTACCATCCTTTTTCCGTCAGATACATTCATTGTTTCGAGCCTGCAGCCCAGGTAACCCTCTCTTCCCGGGTTATAGTTGTCGGCAACAGGCTGGTCGATACGTACATTCCATACAGATGCCTCTTCTGTTATCTCCGGATTGTGTGAACAAATAAAGATACCCGCAAGAACCTCCCCCTGCATTTCCGGAATCTCCTGCTCGCCTACCACTTCAAGGAGCTCTCCGAAACGGGCGGCTCTCATAATAATTTTAGAACCGGCTCTTTCCAGCTGAATTATGTCATATCCGGATCCTTTTGCGAGTATCTGATCTTCGGGGTCTCTCATGGTTTCACCCTCGTTCCGGCGCCATTGTAAAAGTGTCAGCCCGTCACCGTGGATCACGGCAGAGACATGTGCTGCTTTATCACTTTCCGACATTCTTATCATCCAACCGGTTTTCCTGTGAGGATCGGTGCCTTTTCCCTGAAGCCTGAAATTGGCAGTAAGGATGAAGTCCCCGTCGATCCTGTTGTAGAGATAGCGGAACTCATCTCTCTCAAACCAGATGTTATAACCTGAACCTTTAATGGTGTACGACTGATCTGTATGGTTAAATACTCCTGAACCCTTATTTGCAGGATTCCCTATATCCCTGTTGTATTTAAAGATCCCCGTCTGCTCATCCTGTGCCGGGGCAAGTCCGAACACCGTCAGAAAACCCATAATAATTAATAAGTGTTTCATTGCTGAAATTGTTTTTGCTAAAGGTAGAAATTTCATTAAAAGATGAAACTATATGACAAATTACTATATCAAAAATCAAAGATGCCGGATAAAATGTAAATTTGATCAGGACTATTTAGCTATATACGGATATAATAATAAATTTGAGGTTGATAAATCCTTATAACCCCTTTTACGATGAATGAACTCCTTGTAAAGCTGTCGCGATGTGTTGAACTGGGCAAGACAGATATCCTGTCTCCCTATCCCCCTGATATGAAAGGGCAGGAGGGTGCTGATGAACTTGCACGGCAGGCCCTCGACTCGGGAATTAAACCCGATGAGATTCTTGAGCAGGCTCTGATCCCTGCCATGGAGATAGTGGGCGACAAATTCAGCAAAAAGCAGATCTACGTTCCGCAGATGCTCATGGCCGCCAAGGCCATGAACAGTGCCATGAAGCATCTTAAGCCCTTTTTCCAGTCGGGAGAGACAAAAAGAAAGGGCAAATTCATTATCGGAACGGTTGCCGGCGACCTGCACGACATAGGAAAGAACCTTGTTGCCATGATGATTGAAGGCGGAGGCTGGGAAGTGATCGACCTGGGCGTTGATGTTGGCACAGAGAGGTTCCTGAGAACGC
Organism: uncultured Rikenellaceae bacterium; assembly: GCA_964426435.1. Lineage (GTDB taxonomy): Bacteria > Bacteroidota > Bacteroidia > Bacteroidales > VadinHA17 > LD21. The sequence continues at coordinate 8,231 of CAYRQY010000082.1, forward strand.
TGGAGGATAATCCCGGGGCGGTTGTTGGCATGTCCGCATTGCTTACAACAACCATGGAAAACATGAAGAAGACGGTTGCTGCCATTAAGGAGATACATCCCGATTCGAAGGTTCTGGTGGGTGGAGCACCACTGACCAGGGAGTATTGCGAGAAGATAGGAGCTGACTTTTACTCCCCCGATCCCCAGGGCGCTGTCAATTATCTGAAGCAGCTGGCTTCCTGAATTAATTCACGCAATGAAAACGCTGCTTACAGGAAAGACCAGGGAGGTTGTCATCGATACTGACGGACCGGTTGTAATAATTGGAGAGTCTATTAATCCTACACGACGGAAGAAACTGGTAACATCGTTGCAGGAGCGCAATTTTGATTATGTGCTGGAACTGGCTGCCAGTCAGATAAAAGCGGGTGCGGATGTACTGGATGTCAATGTCGGATACCCGGGTGTGGACGATGTATCCCTTCTTCCGGAGACTGTGCAGGTAATACAGGATGCATTTGATATACCCCTTTGCATCGATTCGCCAAATCCTGAAGCCATTGAGGCGGCACTGAGAGTAGCCCGGGGAAAATGCCTGATAAACTCAGTAAACGGAGAGGAAGCCTCATTAAACAGGCTTCTGCCGGTAGCGGTCAGGTACGGTGCTGCCATTATCGGCCTTGCAATGGATGATGATGGCATTACTCACGATCCCGTAATGAGGGCGGAGATAGCCGAAAAGATACTTGAGCGGGCCGTAAAGGCTGGAATTAAAAGGGAGGATATTATCATCGACCCGCTCGCCATGGCAGTGAGCGCTGATCCTGCAGCCTGTCTTGTAACTCTTGAGACTATACGTATAGTGCACGATCGTCTTGGCCAGAACATTACAATGGGTGCAAGTAACATTTCATTCGGATTGCCCGACAGGGAATCGCTGAATGCCGCGTTCGCAGCCATTGCGGTTTACAACGGACTGACATGCCCGATAGCCAATCCTGAAAAGATTACATCCCTTATACGGGCAGCTGATCTTGTTATGAACAGGGATGATTTTGCGGTGAGGTTCGTGGAATACTTCCAGAGCCGCAACCACGGGAGTGATATCCGATGATTCTTACAATAAAGTAACAGGGAATGTCCGTCATTAAACCTGCCCGCCGCTGGCAGCCCGCCTTCTACCCGTTTAAAAGGGAGACACTTGGCAGGAGGTTGCTGGCGCGTACCGAATTGCTGATCAAAGGTCCGGTTTTTGGATGCAGGATGTGCGGTAACTGCGTTCTTCAGAGCACCGCTTTCATCTGTCCGATGGAGTGCCCCAAAGGGATGAGGAATGGTCCCTGCGGCGGAGTGACACCGGAAAAGAAATGTTACGTGGATGAAACACGCCTTTGCGTATGGAATTGCATCTATGAACGCGCTCAGAAAACAGGCAGAACGGAAAAGCTGATGGAGGTTCTTCCTCCCCTCGACTGG
>CAYRQY010000083.1:0-9639 GCA_964426435.1 uncultured Rikenellaceae bacterium
CTTCCTGTGTGTAACCGAGCAGGAATGCATAGGTGGTATTCTGTGAACCTCCTGCAATATCGACTGTATACTCCTTGAAAGCTGCATTGCGGGTAGATTCCTTATACCAGTCTGTTCCGGGCACCGACGCTCTTGTAATAAGATAGGTGTCGGTTCCGTCCCTTACAGCCAGCAGGTTGTCATACAATGCCATGTCTGCGCGGGGGTCGCCCTGGGCTGCACCGGCCGGGAAAATGTAGTAAGGAATAACCGGTGTTGCTCCATTGCCGAACTGAGCATGGCTGTAGTTTACAGCGCCTGCATTCTTTGCTTCCAGCCACTTCATATCGGCCCACTCCTGTGTGTTAAGCAGTTCGTAGAATTTACCCGGATGAGTGACACCCTGCCTTACATTCACGTTAAGCGATACCTTCTGGTTCTTGCGTCCGCCCTTGGTTGTGATCAGAACAACGCCGTTGGCTGCCCTTGCACCGTAGATTGACTGTGCTGCAGCATCTTTAAGGATTGTTATTGACTCAACATCGTTGGGGGAGTATGAACCGCCCGGAACACCATCCACCACATAAAGAGGGCTGGAGTCGTTGATAGTGGTCATACCGCGGATACGTATCGTTGCGCCTTCACCGGGGGTGTGCTGGTTAAGAATGGTCACACCGGCCACTTTGCCCTGGATACGCTGTATCGGGTTGGTAGCGGCACTTTCGGATATAGCGGCTGCATTTACTGTTGATACTGAACCGGTAAGAGATTTTCTGGCCTGGGTTGAGTAACCCACAACAACTATCTCATCAAGCGCTGAGACCGCCTGTGCAAGGCTGACATCGACAGAGGCCTGGGTTCCTACGGTCACTTCACGGGTTACATATCCGATGAAGGAGAAGGTAAGCACAGAACTTGCTGAAGCAACAGTGATGACGTAATTACCACTTGCATCGGTAATAGCGCCGTTCATAGTGCCTTTTTCAAGGATGTTCACACCCGGGAGAGCCTCTCCGTTCTGGTCAGTGACTTTTCCTCTTACTTGTCTTTGCTGAATATCACTTGAGGTAACTGAACCATCGTCAGGAACTGTTGCGAAGGTAAAGGCCTGGAGTGTCACCAGCATTAAAAGAACAGTTGTAAGTTTCATGACAAATCTCATAGCCCTGAAAGAAACAACATTCACGTTTTTTTTCTTCATATCTTTTTAAAGGTTAGTTAGTTAAATTATAACAATCGGGTTACTATGGTAATTTTAATAATTCCCGTATAAAGAAGCATTTATCTGCTCCTCATGGATCAGGTTTATGTAGGGTGCATCATAGGCATAAGTATTAAAGGGTTAATAATAATAATTAAATAATGAGTTACAACTATTTATTAATGAGAATGATATGGACAAATTGATTAAGATGACTCAGATTCTTCCCCAGTTAATAATAACAATTGCTTTTATCGTTTCCAAAAAACCGAAGCTTCATTTTATCACAGATTCAGGCAGGCGGCTTAATGCCGCATGCAGTTCCAATGGTAATTTTTGCACCCCAAATATACCTAATCTGTCGGAAAAAACAAATTTTGATCAATTTTTCGAAGGCAATCTGATCCGATTTTTTGAACTGCCTTGTTCTTTATCCGCTAAAAGACCTGTAAGTCAGCCGGCTGCGGCTTATAAGAATGATAAGTCCGGAATATCAGAAGTGTGATAATTTTTTGTCAATCTTTTTTTATGCGTCTTTTTTTGGCGGGCTAATAAAATTGTTAAAATTTTATAGGATTATTGAAGGAGTTTGTGTTTTAGTCTTTATTAACCGGAACAAATTTATAATTCCTAAATGGATACATAAAACCCTAAACTTCATGCCTATGAGACTAACCACGGAAGACACGACCCTAACCTAATCTAAAGTAAATCATTACTTTTTCTTAATTCTTTAAACGGCAGATGAATTTCTTCATTACTGAAAATCTTATTTGTCTGCTTATTAGAAATTTCTGATTTAACTTAACCTTAATACAACAGAAGTATGACAAAACAATTTGGTTTGATTGCTTCATCATCGGTTAATCATAAAAGGTTAAAGCTGGTGATGAAACTACTAACAATGATCTTGCTTTTCGGAACAATTCAGTTTACTGCGGTGAATGCATCGCCTGACACCGATCAGCAAAGAGTTATTACCGGTCGTATTGCAGATGCTGCCGGTAACAGCCTGGCCGGGGTGAATATAGTTGAAAAGGGCACCACCAACGGGGCTATTTCAGGCGCCGACGGACGCTATACCCTTACAGTGACCACGGCAAATCCTGTATTTGTTTTCTCATTTATAGGATATTCAACGGCGGAAGAGGTTATTGCCACCCGCAGTGTCATCGATGTTACTCTCCTTGAAAGTGTATCAACACTCGAGGAGATTGTAGTTGTCGGTTATACGACACAGGTAAGGCGAAACCTCTCCGGATCGATATCCACGGTACAGGCCGACCAGATAAAAATGAGACAGGAACCTGCTGCCCTTGCCTCCCTTCAGGGAATTGCATCGGGCGTTACAGTATCTACTGCCAACAGACCTGGCGGCGATGCCATTATTCGTATACGAGGCGTCGGGACAATTAATAACTCGGAGCCGCTCTATGTTATTGACGGAGTACCCTCGGGAGTAGGGAATAACCTTAGCAGCAGTGATATCGAGTCGATCACGATCCTTAAGGATGCTGCCTCGGCTGCGATCTACGGTGCCAGGGGTGCCAACGGTGTTATCCTTATAACCACCAAACGCGGACGGACCGGCCAGCAACCGCTGATCGAATTCAATTTCAGGACAGGCATGCACATGAGTGCCAACCAGTACGACATGCTCAATACGCAGGAGTATGCCGAAGCTGTATGGCTGTCGTTCAAGAACAGGGGAGTTGCACCTTCCCATGCACAATATGGAACAGGAGTAAATCCGGTTATACCCGATTATATTCTGCCGGCAGGTAAAATGGAAGGCGATCCCTCGGTCAATCCCAACCTTTATGAATATCCCGACTATGTGATATTCAAGGCAAACAAGGAAGGGACAAAATGGTACGATGAGATCTATCAGAAGGGTGTTACGCAGGAGTATGACCTTTCGGTAAGAGGAGGCGGAAACAGGGCAGGCTATGCATTTTCTGCAAATTATCTCGACGAAAACGGTTTGCTTATTCATACCAATTTCAAAAGATACACCTTCAGGGTGAATTCTGATGCCCAGTTCAACGACTGGTTCAAGGCAGGGCAATCGCTCCAGGCAATATATATTAATGAACACGGAAACCTCGGGCAGTCCGGAGAAGGTACGCCGATCTCACAGGCATACCGCGCTCAGCCTATCATACCGGTTTATGACATTATGGGGAATTTTGCAAGATCGAGAGCCCCTGAAATGGGTAACGCATCCAACCCTGTAAGAGACCTTTATGTTGCAAGGAACAATAATGGCCAGTGGGCAAGGGCAATCGGAAACTTCTATGGAGAGCTGACCTTTATTAAAGGCCTGACTTTTAAAAGCCTCTTCGGCTATAACTTCGGACAGTGGAACTATAAGGGGTATACCATTCCAAACTTTGAACATTCAGAACCCAATAAGGTTAACGGACACAACATCAGTTCAAGTTTCGGACTTCAGTGGAACTGGACCAACACACTGAACTATATTGCTACATTCGCCAATGTCCATAAATTGAATGTGGTGCTGGGAACTGAGGCAATTGAGAGTAATGATGAGTGGGTTAATGCCAGCAGGAGCCAGTACTTTTCGGAAGATCCCAGCTACATGTGGCTGAATTCCGGGGAAATAAACAAGGACAACTCCGGAGCCGGTTCATCATGGTCGCTATTCTCGATGTTCGGTCGTCTGAACTACGATCTGATGGGTAAGTACCTGATTGAGGCAACTATACGACGCGACGGATCGTCGAGGTTCGGTATTAACACCCGGTATGGTGTCTTCCCCGCCTTCTCGGCTGGCTGGACTATTTCAGAAGAGAGCTTCATGGAGGGTGTGAAGGGGTGGATAGGCTTCCTCAAACTGAGAGCAGGATGGGGTATGTCGGGTAACGACAGGATCGGTAATTACAATTCATACACAACGTATGCGTCAAACAATTACACCGCTGCCTATGCACTCGACGGATCAAACACTGCCGCAATCACAGGTTTCCAGCCCTCAGCCCTTGGGAACCCCGATGTGACATGGGAAACAACCACCACCATGAACGCAGGTGTCGATGCCATGCTCTTTAACAATAATATGACGGTTGCCTTTGACATGTGGAGAAGAAACACTTTTGATATGCTCTTCCAGCAGCCGATCCCGAATGTTTCAGGTCTGGCTTCACCTCCCTATGTAAATGTAGCCGAAATGAAAAACACTGGTTTCGACCTTGAACTGGGTTACAGGAACACAGCGATGGAAGGGAAGTTCAGATATAGTCTCAAGGCAACGATCTCTCGTTACAGTAACGAGATAACCAAGCTTGCCCCGGGCGTGACCTATATTGCCGGTTCATCGGAACGCCAGGTTGAATACACACGGGCTTATGTCGGTAGTGCATTCCCCATGTTCTATGGATACGAGGTCGAGGGAATATTCCAGACCGCTGAAGAAGCAGCAGCCCATCCGGTCTTCCAGGGGACTACCTACAATGCTCCGGGACATTTCAAATTCAAGAATCAGCTAACGGTCGACACCAACGGGGACGGAATTCCCGATGCAGTGGATGATGTAATAAATCCCTCCGACAGAACCTTTATCGGTAATCCTCATCCGGACTTCACGGGCGGACTCAACATTGATCTTGGGTATGGAAACGTTAATCTTTTTGCATTCTTCTACGGTAGTTACGGCAATGAGATAATAAACTATGTGACAAGGTGGATCGATTATGGTCAGTTCAACGGCGGACTTAGCAAGAATGCCCTTTACAAATCGTGGGGAAGCCCTTACCTTTCGAATAATGCCGATGCCACTCTCCCAATGCTTGACCAGAACTCAAATTCACAGACGGCTTCATCAGCCTTCGTTGAGGATGGTTCATTCCTGAGACTCAAAACACTCAGAATATCATACAATCTGCCAAAGAACATCCTCGACAGGGCGCAGATCAGAAGCATAGGTGTTTATGCCCAGATAACGAACCTTTTCACCCTTACCAAGTACAGCGGCCTTGATCCTGAACTCTACAGGACCGGCACCGGAATGGGTCTGGATAACGGTTCATGGCCGACTTCAAAACAGTTTACGTTTGGGATAAGTCTTGGTTTATAATGGATATGCAGTTATAATTTAACATATTAGGAATATGAAAAAACTAGCGATTATATTAACCACATTTATATTAGTGGTGATAATTTATTCCTGCTCGGAAGAATTCCTGACGAAAGTACCCCAGGGTGCAACTTCAGAAAATGTGTTCTATTCCGAGAAAGGTATTGATGCACTTGTAACCGGGACTTATGCGATGGTAAAGGGAAGCGCTCTCTGGACAGTCTCCTGGGGCGCATCCATCCAGAACTGGACCTATGGTTCTGCCGCATCGGATGACGCATATAAGGGATCGGAGATTACCGACCAGGTCCCCGTTAATGAGATAGAAAGGTGGGAAGTTACCACAACCAATAACTACCCTGCCGAGAAATGGAGGCTCAACCTGGGTATGGGTGTGGACCGTGCCAACAAAACCCTCAGGGTGATACAGGTTACCCAGGATGCCGGAACCATATCGGCAGCAGTGGCCGACAGGTTCAGGGCAGAGGTCAGGTTCCTGAGAGGCATTTTCTATTTCGAATCATGGCTGGTATTCGGCGACTGGATCCCGATACTCGATGAAACTGTAACTGATCCGGCAAGTGTTTCAAATGAGAATCCGGCCGATGCTGTTCTGAATTTCATCATCGCCGATCTTCAGTATGCCTGGGAGAAACTTCCCGCAACCCAGGCACAACCGGGCCGTCCGACCAAATGGGCTGCCATGGCAGTTGCTGCAAGGGCCTACATGCAGGACCTGAAATATGCACAGGCAAAACCGCTGCTTGAGAATATAATCAACAGCGGACAATTCACCCTCATGGATAAGTTCATCGACAACTTCAACATCGAAACCAATAACAATGCCGAATCGATATTTGAGATACAGGCAAATGTTAACGATATCAATGAGTCGCTGAATGCAGAGATGGGGATTGGCCTGAACTGGCCTCATGGAGGTGACATCGGTATGTGCTGCGGTTTCCACCAGCCGTCGCAGAACCTGGTTAATGCATTTAAGGTAGATGCCGGCGGATTGCCATTGTTCGACACCTTTAACAACACCGATCTCAAGAATGATGCAGGAATTGCTTCTGCTGCCACATTTGTTCCGGCAACCGATGCGGTTGATCCGCGCCTCGATTTTACAGTCAGCCGCAGGGGTATACCTTATAAAGACTGGGGTATCAACCGCGGAAGCGACTGGGTGCGCAAGCAATCTGAGGGTGGCCCGTATTTGCCGGCACCAAAACCATTCTTCAAGAAATCACAGCGTTATTCCCTCTCAACCACAACAGGATGGCAGACCGGTATCAATGCAAACAACTACCGCTATATCAGGTATGCTCACATTCTGCTCTGGAGAGCTGAGGTTGCCGCTTTCGAGAATGATCTTCCTACGGCCCGCACCCTGGTAAACCAGATACGTACAAGGGCAGGTAACGATAAAGTAATGGGAAAAGTTCTGATATACGAACTTCCGGCATCTGTATACCCCTGGGGAGAGGATGGCGACGTAGACTGGGATGAGCCTGCAGCCAATTATCAGATAGGTCTCTATCCTGCATTTACCACCAAGGAAGAAGCCATGAGGGCAGTCCAGTGGGAGCAGAGACTCGAGTTTGCTACAGAAGGCAGAAGATTCTTCGACCTGAGGCGCTGGGATAACCTCCCGGCCGGTATGAGAGTTGACATGGCAGCCACATTGAATGCTTTTGCTGCCGGCGACCTGAGAGTAAGGCAATTTATGTCAGGTGCCACTTTCACTGCCAAGGATAAGTTCCAGCCGGTACCGCAGGGCCAGCTCGACCTTCAGCCGGGCGTTCTGGTACAGAATCCTGACTATAGGTAAACCTGCTTAATAACTGAAATTAAAGAGGGTGTCTGAAAAGGCACCCTTTTTATTTTATTCAACCTCATTGACTACTTTCGCCAATTGGCTCAGAGCAAAGCGCTCAGAGCTCAGCGGAAGAACTTTCTCCTATTCTCTTCGTCTTCTTACCCTCCGTAGCTTTCTTCGGAAATCGAAGCTTTAGCGAAGAATTCGGCGAAGGAGGGCCCCCTGCTCTGTCAGCCGACTTCGACGACCGAAGTTCGACTTCGTCGGCCGAAGGCCGAAGCCGTGCGGAGGCTGGCCCCCTAAAGAGGGTCTAGTCTGTTTTTACAAGCTGGCCATCCGTGTACCTGTAGTGAACCACTTCCCTGCACGATTCACATCCGTACATCGGAGAATCAGGCGATACAACTGATGTCTCCATGGATATGATACCCTTATCGATGCTTAATACCTTTATTCCCGAATCAAGTATCGCCGATACAACGAACTCATTGCCATCATTAATGAGTATAATATGTTCATTAATCCCTATTACCGGCATCCTCGACACTGTGACCGTAACGATTGCATCGTCGGGCGGATTTCCGTCGATGTCGCCGAATATTGCCTGCTTAGGATCTATCCGGTATACTATACCATTATTATAAATGGAAATAACCCCATCCCTGTCAACAGACCTTCGCGGAAATTCAATCTGGTCAGATGCAAACTTCTCCACTGTGGCAATAACTTCATCCCTGAGTTTGGTGTGCTCAGGATCGGAACATGAAGGCAGCAACAGAAGAACCAGGATGATCTTTAGTGCGTTTTTCATAATAAAGCTTTTTGAACAACAGCAAAATTAATACAATTAAGGATTTTAAAAATATATATCTTTAGCGGCATGATACCCAGAACGATCATACTGGCCGACGGTTCCTACCCGGAGCATGAGATACCCCTTGAATACCTGAGAAGTGCGGAAAGAATAATCTGCTGCGACGGCAGTGCCGAAAAGCTTATTGATGAAGGCATTATCCCGGAAGCAATAGTGGGCGACATCGACACTCTTCCCCAAAGAATTGTCACAAGGTTTCCCGACCGGGTAATCAGGATCGCAGAGCAGGAAACAAACGACCTTACAAAAGCAGTCACATGGTGTATAAAGCAAGGCTATGCGGACCTGGTGATTCTTGGCGCTACCGGAAAAAGAGAAGATCATACAATTGGAAATATCTCTCTTCTTGCCGAATATGCAAGGAATGCCTCGGTGCTTATGGTTACCGATACGGGGATCCTGCGTCCTTTGCCCGAAAGCAGTACCGTGGATTCATTTCCCGGTCAGCAGGTCTCAGTATTTTCGGTCGATCCTGCAACAGAGATCACCTCGGAAGGACTGAAATACCCGCTTAAGAACCGCAGGCTGGAAAGCTGGTGGTCCGGTACACTAAATGAAGCGATTGCCGAAAGATTCACCCTTAGTTTTAACGGCGGCCCTTTGATTGTCTACCTTGAGTTTCCGGGGCATGGTTCATAATCCTGCCACCTCCCTCACCAGGTTTATAAGCTGAACCCTGTTTTTTACATTTGTCTTGATGTAGATCCTGTGGGTGTGATCTTTTACGGTTTGAAGACTTATAAAGAGTTTTTCTGATATCTCCTTATTGCTTAAACCATTACATATCTCACTGACTACTTCTTTTTCGCGGGGGGAGATCTCAAACTTCCTGCAAAATCCTTCGAATGAAAGATAAGTTGAAGTATCTGTTTCATTCCCCGGGAGTATGGTCCCGTAACTGAACCAGACCGGGAGAAATGAATAACCGCCGAAAAAGAGAAAGATGAAAATAAGTGCGAGCCACGACTGGTTTGTATAGAAGGCAAGAGGCAGCGCTTGCAGGACCGTAATAATAATTATGGCAGTGGAGATAATCCGGCTGTCGCGGTCGTGAATGACCGACCTTCCTTTCAGAGGTCTTGCCAGAAGAATTGCGGCAATAAACATATAAGTGCTGTTCAGTATGATGAAATAATACCTGATAAGCGTTATTGTATCTGATAAGCCCGATCTTGTTGCAATATACCCCAGGACAACGATCGCAGTGAAATTGAACAGCAGAAAGAGATATATAAACCATTTGCTTTTTTTTCTGCCTGTAATGATTAGAGAGAAAAGCATCATCATCATCCAGGCAAATATCAGGAAAGGTAATCCCATCAGCACAGAAAAACCAATGATTGGTTCGGGCTGGATTGCCTGTAAGCTGGGAACAAGAAACGATCTGATGAATACCTGTCCCCAGATGCCGTAAAAACCGAAAGCATAGATGAATGCCTGAAAATAGAGAAGGTCGGTGAAAACTTCAGGCCGGCTCCTTCCCCGCAACCTTGATGCAAGCACTATTCCCCCTGCGGCAAATGCCACCGAGATAATAAAAGCGAGGTAGGAGAGGAGTTGTAACATAATGTAAAAGTAATCAAATTAATTTCGGATTTCGGAATTCGGATTTCGGAATTAGAAAACAAAATCCGCAATCCGCAATCCGCAATCCGCAATCCGCAATCCGC
>CAYRQY010000084.1:0-9574 GCA_964426435.1 uncultured Rikenellaceae bacterium
GGCTGAGGCACCACCGATGTGGCAATATACTACGATAACATTATAAGGCATACAGCTGTTATACCTTTCGGAGGGAATGTGATAACCAAGGATATAAAGGAGGGGTGTGCCATACTGCAGAGGCATGCCGAACAGCTTAAGATACAGTACGGATCGGCCCTGGGAGATATTGCCCCCGAGGATAAGGTGGTCTCGATACCGGGCATAAGCGGCAGGGAACCGAAGGAGATATCCTTTAAAAGCCTTGCCTACATAATACAATCGAGGATGGAGGAGATAATAGATATTATCAACTTTGAGATTCAGAACTCGGGTTATGCCGATAAGCTTGCAGCAGGGGTTGTAATAACGGGAGGTGGTGCAATGCTGAAGCATCTCCCGCAGCTCATGAAGTTCAAGACCGCAATGGACGTCAGGATAGGTTATCCCAACGAGCACCTCGCAGGAGCAGCCAGGAACGAGGTTAACCAGCCCATGTATGCTACAGCTGTTGGATTGATAATGAGGGGTTTTGAGTATCTCGACACCTACAAAAAGACATTCGTCGCAGGCAAAAGGGAAGAATTTGCCAGGAGCGTTTCCGATGAATCGAAGCCTGGTTCAGAAAAGATTGAGATTCCTGTTAAGGAAGAAGAGAGAACACCGCTCTCAGAAAAGATCAAGATAATGCTTTCAAGGATTTTCGAAGTTGAAGACCAGAAAATTAACTGATAAACAATTAAAATTCAATACAATGGCTGACGATTTGATGAACTTTGACCTTCCTGTTGAAAGATCCTCCATTATTAAGGTCCTTGGGGTCGGCGGCGGCGGAAACAATGCTGTCAATCATATGTTTGAAAAGGGAATAAAGGATGTGAATTTCGTTGTTTGCAACACCGACCAGCAGGCACTGCAGCGAAGCCAGGTACCCGTGAAGGTGCAGATAGGCGAGGCGCTTACGGAGGGACGCGGAGCAGGCAGTAAGCCAGAGGTAGGCCGCCATGCAGCCCTTGAGAACATAAAGGATGTAATGGAGGCGATCTCGGGAAATACCAGGATGGTCTTTCTGACAACAGGAATGGGGGGAGGAACCGGCACAGGGGCTATCCCGGTTATTGCCAAAGCCTGCAGGGATGCCGGACTGCTGACCATTGCCGTTGTGACGATCCCGTTCAAGTCGGAGGGCAAGGTCCGGATAACCTATGCTATCGAAGGGATCAATGAGCTTAAGGATCACGTGGATTCGCTGCTGGTGATAAACAATGAAAAGCTCAGGGAGATATATGGCGATCAGGGTGTCTCGACAGCCTTCTCCAAAGCCGATGACGTTCTTGCCACGGCAGTGAAGGGTATTGCCGAGATTATAACCATTTCGGGGTATATAAATGTAGACTTTGCTGACGTCGAGACGGTTATGAAGGACTCGGGCGTGGCGATAATGGGAATGGGATCGGCAGAGGGAGAAAACAGGGCAATAAATGCCATGGAAAGTGCCCTCTCATCGCCACTGCTCAATTCCAACGATATCACCGGTGCAAGAAGCATACTTCTGAATATCACATCCGGTACGGGAGAGCATGAGCTTACCATGGACGAACTGGGGGAAATTACCGATTACATGTACGAGGTGGCATCGGAAGAGGCACTGATAATCAGAGGATTGTCGCAGGATGAGGGCCTTGCAGGCAAGATAAATGTGACAGTAATAGCCACCGGCTTTGAAGCTACAAATATTCTGGAGCCATACAGGAAAAGACCCCGGGAAACACTGGAACTGGTTCCTGCCAGTAACCCTGTTCCTCCGGGAATGATACCGGAAAGAGGAGAGGAATTATTTACCGTTCACGAAAAGAAGCACAGGTCCATTATTACCAGCATAGAGCCTGAGATGCAGGGAGAACTCGATTTCAGGTTCGACCGCGATGAACATATAAGCAGTACAAAGGAGGAGAGCCCCGACGATGAGACGGAAAACAGGGAGAAGGCTGAAATAACACTCAGGAAGGTTAAGCACATGCAGAAGGTCCTTAAAAAAGAGGGACTCTCAGGAAATGCAGTAAAAGACAACATCGACACCTTTGAAGATGTTCCGGCATATATCCGGCGAAATATGTCGATCAGAACACCTGAAAAGGTAAAGGAGAGCAAGATCTCAAAATTCACTCTCACTTCAGGTGACGATGATGAACCTGTACTAAGGAAGAATAACGCATATCTGAACGATAATGTAGACTGATGAGGGGATCCTGGAAATTTTTCATTGTAATATTACCTTTTCTGCCGGTATCTGAATTCTTATTGAATGCCCAGGAGCAGGATCAGATACAACCGAGGGTGTTAAAGCAATGGACCCTTTCCCCTGATTTTACGGAAGAGAGAATAATACCGTTCGATACCGTATTCTCGCTTACAAACAGATACAGGCTGACCGAAAGACACTCACCACTGAATGCCTGGCCCGGGAGTTACGGGCAGCCCTTTTATCAGATCCCGTTCTTTGACAGAACCAACCACCCTGAGAAATACCTTTACCAGTACTATTATCCGCTGATGTACCTGTCGGACAGAACCATATTTATGAATACACAGGTGCCCTTCACCGAGATGGTCTGGTCGTTTGCCGGTCCGCGTAATGTGGCGGAACAGACATTCAGGGTAAGGCATTCCCAAAACATAAACCGTTTTCTGAATTTCGGGCTCATTTATGATATTATTCACAACCTTGGTCAATATACATACCAGAGGGCCGAAGACAAGAATTTTACATTTTTCACCTCTTATACAGGGGAAAGGTACAAACTTTACTTTTCAGCAGGGATCAATAACCATCTCGCCCTGGAAAACGGTGGGGTCGTGGATCCCGATCAGTTAAGGGATTTCGAGACCCGCGATGTGGCAGTCAGGCTCGGGGGACTCAATAACGCAAGGAGTGCACTGAAGAACAACAGCTTACTCCTTGTTCAGCGATACACTCTCGGGAGAAGACCTGTTGCTTTGCCTGATTCCCTGCGGGAGAACACGGCATCTCCCTCTGTTCTGAGCGGGACTTTTTCACACATAGCCGTTCTTGAAAATAACCGCAGGACATATTCAGACAATTACCCCACAGCCGGATTCTACGATAGCATCTATATCAATCAGAATGTAACCTTTGATTCGCTCTATTCAAGGATCCTCAAAAATACAATAAGGTTTGACTTCACCACCGACGAAACAAGGAAGTTCCGTCTTGGCGGCGGTTTCGGAATAAGGAATGAATTGCTGAAGCAAAGCCAGATTATACCGGTTGATAGCGACAATAAGGCCGATACAGCTGTATGGCGGCACAGCAACAATGCACTTATCGGCCGTTTATACAATAACATTGGTGACAAATTCCGGTGGAGCGCAACCGGTGAGCTTTTCTTCAGCGGGTACAGGGCCGGCGATTTCAGCCTGAAGGGGGAACTTGAAAAATCATTTGATCTAAGGAGGGGAAGAGCCACATGGATAATAAACGGTGGGATCACAAACACCCAGCCGTCATTCTGGTTTGAACAGTGGGGTGGAAACCATTTTATATGGCAGAAAAGTCTGAACAAGGAGTTCAGAACCGACCTGGGTACTGTCTTCTCTTTTCCCGGACGGGCCACCGAGCTGAAGTTCAATTATGCGCTCATTGATAACTATACTGATTTCGGATTCGATGCACTCCCGTCGCAGCATACCGGAGGACTCTCAGTGGCAGCAATAAGTGTGAGCAAGCTGCTGTCGGCCTGGAAATTTCATCTGGCTTCCGACATTGTTTTGCAGCAGTCAAGCAACAGGGAGGTCCTTGACCTGCCGCTCATAGCCCTGCGATCGGCCGGCTATTTTGAGCATCTGTTTGTTTTCAGGTCTACAAACGGAAGGCTGAATACCCAGATAGGCGTGGAAGTGATGTATCATACCCGGTATCATCCTTATGCCTGGATGCCTGTAACAGGCAGGTATTACAGGCAGGACAACACCACAACGGGAGATTATCCTTTTATCAATCTGTTTCTGAATGCCAAGCTCCAGCGGACAAGAATGTTCGTAATGCTCGATCACGTCAATTCCGGACTGATGGGTTATAATTACTATCTCATACCCGATTATCCAATGAATGTCAGGATGTTAAGGTATGGTATTGCCTGGACATTTTATGATTAGAAATTTTTTGTATCTTTGCGGCCGGAAAATTGCAGGAAAAGGTAAAAGAAAGGATATTATTTTGAAGAAGAGGTTATTCTTATATTTAGTACTTCTCATTGCTGGTTCATTACTGTACCACTCATGCAAAAATGTTGCCCCGGTGGGTAATGCAGGACCTGACCTGGATGAGATTAAGGAAAGGGGACGCCTGATAGCTGTTACCGATTACAATTCAACCAATTATTTTCTTTACAGGGGTGAACCTATGGGTTTCCATTATGAGCTCCTGAAAGCGTTTACGGATCATATTGGTGTTGATCTGGAAATAAAACCGGAAAACAGCCTGAAAAATGCATTCAGGATGCTGAATTCCGGGGAGGTCGACCTGCTGGCTATGGCCCTGACGGTTAATGAGTCGAGAAAGAAGGAACTCGTGTTTTCCGAGGCGATAGATGAGACAAGGCAGGTGCTCGTTCAGCGAAGGCCTGATAACTGGAGGTCGATGACCATGGATGCGGTTGAGAAGACTCTTGTGCGCAACCAGCTCAGTCTTGGCGGAAAGACAGTGTATGTGCAGGAAGCATCAGTCCATGCGGAGCGTATCAATTCCCTTGCTTCAGAGATCGGCGATCATATTACCGTCATTGAGGTACCTTACGAGATGGAACAGCTCATAAAGATGGTATCAAAAGGTGAAATTGAACTGGCTGTGGTTGATGAGAATGTTGCACAGGTCAATTCAACCTATTACACCGACATTGATGTAAGCACTCCAGTAAGTTTCCCTCAGAAGATTGCATGGGGGATGCGGAAAGAGAATTCGGAGATGCTTCAGAGCGAGCTTAATGAATGGATAAAGAGTTACAGAAGTACAAGGGCTTATGCCATCCTTTATGCCAAGTACTACCGTAATCCAAGGTCCAGCGCCATTGTAAAAAGCGATTACTACACAATTTCCACCGGGAGGGTATCTCCGTGGGATGATATGATAAAGAAGTACAGCGAAAACATCAACTGGGACTGGCGCCTTCTGGCTTCACTGATCTACCAGGAGTCGCGCTTCAGGCCCGATGTGGTATCGTGGGCAGGGGCATACGGCCTTATGCAGGTACTTCCTTCAACCGGCGCCAATTTCGGTATAGACATAACATCGTCTCCGCAGAACAACATAAAAGCAGGCACGATGTTCATCAACTGGCTCCACTCAATATTCGACAGTAAAATAGCTGATGAGGAAGAACGTCTCAAATTTATACTTGCATCCTATAATGCCGGGCCGGGACATGTACTCGACGCGATGGTACTGGCGGAGAAGAACGGAATGGATCCCCAGAAGTGGGACGATAACGTGGCTGTCTGGCTACAGAAGAAATCAGAGCCTCAGTACTATAACGATGCCGATGTGAAAAACGGCTACTTCAGGGGAAAGGAATCTATCGCATTTGTGACTCAGATCCTCGACAGATACCTGCATTACAGGAATATCATACCACCTGCGGAAAATTGATTCCTCAGCTTTTTAAGCTCCTAATCATACCTTATAGCCTTCACCGGGGTGATCCTGCTTATGAGCTGTGATGGTACCAGAAGCATGAATATTATGGCGGCCATTGATCCCGCATTCAGCAGGATGATATGGAGAGGATCGAGGTTCACGGGTACGGTCTTAATATAGTACGATGCCGGATCGAGGGATATTAACCCTGTCTTTAACTGGATAAATGCAAGACTGATACCTATAAGGTTGCCCCATAAAAGCCCTTTGCCGATCAGGTACGCAGCCTGGTAAAGAAATACCCTCCTGATGGTGGAATCTTCCGAGCCGAGAGCCTTGAGAATTCCTATCATATTGGTTTTTTCAAGTATAAGGATAAGAAGCCCTGAGATCATATTAAAGCCGGCAACTATCAGCATCAGAAGAATTATGATAATTACATTAAGATCCTGAAAATTAAGCCAGTCGAAGATCTGGGGATACCTGAACTTAATGTTTGTCACCTTGAATTGCGCCTCATCCTCGGCTATCCTGTAACCGATGGCATCCCTCACCGCGTAGGTCATTTCATCAAGCCTGTCGAAGTCGCTTATAAAAATCTCAAAACCGCTTATCTGGTCATCATCCCAGCCGTTGAGCCTCTTAATGTGCCCTATGTCGCAGAACACGTATATCTTGTCGAATTCCTCGAGGCTTGTTTCGTATATGCCGCTTATTACGAACCTGCGGCTGCGGGGCGGCTCCTGCACAAAGTACATTGCGAATGCATCACCGGTGCGGAGCCGAAGCATATCGGACACCTTCTTCGAGATGATGACCCTGTCGGTACGTCCTGTGTCAGTCACTTCAAACACCGAGCCGTCAACCATATTTCTGCTGAAGTAGTTCCAGTCGAAGTCGCTTCCGATTCCCTTGAGAACGACTCCCTGTATCTCATCGTCGGTCTTTATTATACCTGCCTTTGTGGCAAAGACCTGAATATGCTTTATTCCCGGTATCTGTTTTATTTTCGGGACGAACTCCTGGGCATCGCTTATCGGCACTGTCTCGAACGATATATTGGCATCGAAGTTTGTTATCTGGATGTGGGAGCCGAAGCCCACTACCTTTTCCCGGATCTGCTGCTTGAAACCTGTCAGGATCGCAACGGCAAGGATCATTACTGCCAGTCCGACGGCAATGCCTACAATGGCAATAACGTTTATCGGACGGGAGAATGATGTTCCCTCGCGCCTGCCCTTAATGAGCCTCTGTGCTATGAAATATGGCAAATTCATTTTTTCCTGGAGTGTCAAAATTAAGAAAATGAATTATTTCTTATTAGATTTACATTTGAAAATCGAGTAAACTATGAAAAAGTTATCCCTCTCCTTACCGGTGTTAATGTTTCTGATCATGACCATTTCGTGCCAGGAGCCGAACAAAGCCCCCGTTCCCGGAGCTCACCAGGCCGATGTTTACAAACCTCTTCTGCAGGGGAAGGCAGTTGCAGTTGTGGCCAACCAGACCTCCATGGCAGGAGATCTGCACCTTGTCGATAATCTTGTGGCAATTGGAATCGATGTAAGGGCAATCTTTGCTCCAGAGCATGGCTTCCGCGACCTGGCCGATGCGGGCGCAATTATTGAAGACGGAAAGGATCCCGCTACAGGCATCCCTCTTATTAGTCTCTATGGTTCCCAGCGCAAGCCATCGCAGGAAAACCTCAGGGGAATAGATATAGTTATCTTTGATATCCAGGATGTGGGAGCCAGGTTCTATACCTATATATCAACCCTTCATTATGTTATGGAAGCCTGTGCTGAGAACGGGGTGAAATGCATGGTAATGGACAGGCCGAACCCGAACGGCTTCTATTTCGACGGAAATATTGCCGATACCGCCTACAGGTCGTTTGTGGGGATGCATCCGGTGCCGATAGTGCACGGAATGACGGTTGGGGAGTATGCACAGATGATCAACGGAGAGGGATGGCTCCCCGGTGGTATTAAATGTGACCTGTCGGTAATCAGGTGCAGGAATTACACGCACGATACAATTTATGAGCTTCCGATACGGCCTTCACCGAACCTGCCGAACCAGAACTCAATATATCTTTATCCTTCGACATGCTTCTTTGAAGGGACAAATATTTCGCTCGGAAGGGGAACGCCCTATCCATTCCAGGTATTCGGGTCGCCCAATCTGCCGGACAGGGGATTCAGCTTCACACCTGAGAGTGTTCCCGGAGCCATGAACCCGCCTCTGCTCGGTGTGAAGTGTTACGGGACCGATCTTCGCAATGCGATGGCTGACGGGCTGGTTCCCTCACCCAGAGTGGACCTGGGGTGGGTTATCAGCGCCTGGAACGATTACCCGGATAAGGAGCGGTTCTTCACACGTTATTTCGATGTTCTTGCCAGCGGGCCGGTTTTGAGGGAGCAGATCCAGAAGGGTATGAGCGCGGAAGAGATCAGGGAAACCTGGAAGGAGGGTCTGGAAGCATTTGGCCGGACCAGGGCGAAATACCTGTTGTATGACTAGGTGCTGGCTTTGTCCACCGTAGCCTTGCTTTGCCAACCGTAGCCATGCGGAGGTTGGGCGAAGGTGGGGTTCTGGGTGCTGGGTACTGGGTACTGGGTCCTGGGTGCTGGGTATACTTTCAGTGCTTCTGCAAGGGTTTCCATTGCATTCCTCAGATCATCGATTTTCAGAACATAAGCAATGCGGACCTCGTTTTTCCCCAGGCCAGGTGTGGAATAGAATCCTGATGCCGGAGCGACCATCACTGTCTGGTTCTTATATTCGAATTCTTCAAGCAGCCACTGGGCGAATTTATCGGAATCATCAACGGGCAGCTTTACAGTGGCATAAAAAGCACCTTTTGGTTTCGGACAGTAGACTCCCGGCATATTGTTAAGGGCTTCGACCATAAAGTTGCGCCTTGCGGTATATTCGCGGTTCACTTCCTCAAAGTATTCCGGAGGGGTATCAATAGAGGCTTCTGCCGCTATCTGACCAAGTCCCGGAGGGGAGAGGCGGGCCTGCGCAAACTTCAGGGCTGTCTTTATAACATCCCTGTTCCTTGTAACAAGTGCACCGATCCTTATGCCGCATTCACTGTATCTCTTCGAGACGGAATCGAACATAACGACGTTGTTTTCAATTCCCTTGAGATACATGGCCGAGTAATGCCGTGCGCCGTCGTAGCAGAACTCCCGGTATGCCTCGTCGGAGAATAGGTACAGGTCGTGCTTTTTAACAATATCCCTTATCAGCAGGAGCTCCTCTTCGGAATAGAGATAACCCGTCGGGTTGTTTGGACTGCAGATGAGGATGCCCCTGGTTTTGCCGGTGATTTTCTTTTCAATCTCACTTACCGGGGGCAGGGCGAAATCATTTTCAATATGAGAGGTAACCGGTACGATCTTAATGCCTGCTGTTACGGCAAACCCGTTATAATTTGCATAGAGGGGTTCCGGCGTTATTAACTCATCACCAGGGTTGAGACAGCTCAAAAGCCCAAAAAGTATTGCTTCCGAACCGCCGGTGGTCACCAGGAGCTCGGTGCAGTCAATATCGATCCCCTTCGATTCGTAGTATCCTGCAAGTTTTCGGCGGTATGATTCGTTTCCCGCCGAATGGCTGTATTCAATCACCTTCAGGTCCAGATTCCGCAGGGCATTAAATGCCGTGTCGGGTGTCGGAACATCGGGTTGTCCGATATTGAGATGATAGATCTTCCTGCCTTTCCGCTTAGCTTCCTCAGCATAGGGGACAAGCTTCCTGATGGGCGATGCAGGCATCAGCCTGCCTTTTTCTGAGATCGATGGCATAAAACCGGAAGTTAATGAAGTTTACAAACCCAAAAGTAAGAAATTTCCGGCATATATTGAAGACCGAAGTCGGAAGATAAGGAGCGAAGCGACGCAATTCCGCGCTTTGCTCACCGAAGCTGACCAG
>CAYRQY010000085.1:0-9494 GCA_964426435.1 uncultured Rikenellaceae bacterium
GATCTGCAGGGAGATAAACATATAAATCTGACAGAGGGAATTGCATCAGTATTCTGGAATACCCGCGACGACAGCCCTAACGACATCAAGCCTCCCTTCGGCAACGGCGGGTGGTATAAGGATGATAAAGCTATTTTAATATATGATGAGTTTGATGTCTGGAAGGTATTTCCTGATGGAGGTAAGCCAGTTCGTCTGACCAGCGGCCGTGATAACGGTATCATATTCCGGGCCACACGCCTTAGTTTTGAATACCCGTGGCTTGACCCTTCTGAAGACCTTTATTTTTCGGCTTTCGGCGACATTGACAAGAAGATGGGTTACTACCGTCTGACAGTTAAGAACAAACTCGAAAAGCTTATCTACGACGACAAAGCCATAACTTCACTGAGAAAGGCTGAGAAGGCCCCCTGGTTCATCTTCAACTCCGAGACGTATGAAGATTCTCCAGATATGTTCAGGGTCCCTGCGTCATTTACAGGTGCAGTTCAGATGTCGGAGACCAATCCCCAGCAGAAGAATTTTGCATGGGGCAGGAGCGAGGTTGTGCATTTCACAAACAGGGACGGGAAACCGTTGCAAGGGGCACTTTTCTACCCGGCAGGTTATGAACCTGGAAAGAAATATCCGATGATCGTCTATATCTATGAGATCAGGTCAAATGTCGTTAACCGTTACGTAACACCTTCTCCAAGAAGTCCTTACAATACTACAAATTACACAAGTCAGGGTTATTTTGTCTTCCAGCCCGACATTGTCTATAAGACCAATCAGCCAGGGGAATCAGCAGCTGAATGTGTTATCCCTGCTGTCGAAGAGGTACTCAAAACGGGTATGATCGACGAGAATAAGATCGGTATTATGGGACACAGCTGGGGTGCATACCAGACCAGCTTCATAATCACGCAGACAGACCTGTTTTCGGCGGCCGTGGCGGGAGCTCCGCTCATCAATATGATAAGCATGTATAATGAGATCTACTGGAACACGGGATCTCCCAACCAGAATATCTTTGAGATATCACAGGGACGACTTCGTGAACCGTGGTGGGAGATAATGGACGAATATATACGGAACTCACCAATGTTCCAGGCACATAATATCACCACTCCTCTACTTATAGCCTTCGGTAACGTCGACGGAGCTGTTGACTGGCATCAGGGTATAGAGATGTTCACCACGATGCGCAGAATGGAGAAGCCTTTTATAATGCTTGTATATGATGCTGAGAATCATTCACTCTCGAAGAAGGAGAACCAGCTTGATTACACAAAAAAGGTTAATGAATTCTTCAATCATCATCTGCTGGGAACTGAACCGGAAGAATGGATTACACAGGGGAGAAAGTACCTCGACAAAAAGATTGAAGAGGAAAAAGCTGCCGCGAAGAAATAACACGTCCTTCTTTACGGGGAGGGTCATTTTTTTACAAAACGCCGGGTGATGATCTCACCGTGAGCGAAGCTTATTCTAACCAGATAAAGACCAGAGACCAGATCCGACAGATTAACTGAAGCTTTGTAATCAGCAAATCCTGAAGTTTCCTTCAGAGGTATGCCGGAGATATTGTAAATGGTCACCTTATGGATAATCGTGTCTGATTCGATACGCAGGTATTCATCAGCCGGATTCGGAAAGATCCTGCAGATGGCATGATATCCTCTCAGGAAAGCAGCTCCCCTGCCCACCATGTTTGCGTCGAGCCAGGTAAGGCGCCTTGATATCCAGCCTTTGAATTTTTCAATTTCTCCTTCAAAGGTATCGGGTTGTATTCCATATTCCGGCGTACCGACATTAATCCCGAGGATCTTCCATTTCTCATAGTGACGAACCTGTGCTTCTGAGAGCAGGGCTGCAACTGAATCGATGATATGATTGATATGACTCCCGTCAAGTATGCCTTTACGAAGCAGATAATACTTGTCGTGTATCATATCCGCAAACCAGGGATCCTGCATCATTCGCACCTCCCACGAAGGGGGCACCGGCCACGCATAGCATTCATTGATTTTATAAGCCCAGCCCGAACCGTCGGACTGGTTAACATGGATACAGTTCTCTTTTATATCCTTCCAGGCCCAGTCAAAATCCCACACCGGACCTGAATGGATCAGACCGTTCCTGCTGTCCCTGTCCTTGTAATAGAACCTGCTCTTTTTATATGCATCAACATTGCGGGTAAGCTCACCGATAAGAAAATAGTTTATGAATGAGCTTACATCGAGCCAGGCCCGGTAACCTGTCCGGGGATCGGCAAAGTCCTTGCTGTAGAGCACTGTCTCGAATGAATTGACAAAATCCTTAAGGTAGCTCTTCTGCTGAGGTGTCAGAACATCTGGTTTGGGATCGTAGTAAACAAAACGCACTTCTGCTCCCGGCTTGTTTATTGGCGAGAAATTGCTTCGCCAGCTGTCGTTTGCAGTATAGTAGTCATTCTTGAATATATATCCTCCCGTGAGCCTGTCTCCTGAATTATCATCAGAACCAAGTGATGCAATATTAACACGGTTCCTGTCCTGTTTAATTTTTTCCCCCAGCAGGTAAATCCCCTGGTATTCCCCGTTAAGTACAACCTCGCAATAGATGGTCCGCGGGGCATAATGACCCATCTGCCTGAAAAGCTCGAATGCCAGGAAGTTTCTCAGGAAGGCCTTGTCGTTGTAGTTTGCCAGGAGCACCCAGTCATTCTCCTCAGGCATTCCCAGCAGGGATACATTCAGATTATTGCCTGCATCGTCGCGTGTTTCGAATCCGTAAGGTTTCTGGGGAAGGGAGGCCGAGTAGTGTCCTCTTATCTCAATCCCAACCTTGCCGTTATAAACATTTGCTTCATCCGTGATTAAATTGATACCTGCCCCTTCGTTATGAATGATCTTCATTGAGGCAGTTATTTTGGGCTCATTTCTTATTGTTTGTCCATAGGTGTCGATTATTACGATCGGCAGGCCGGAGGAGGTAAAAACAACCGGCTGTCCCTGCAAGGATGACAATGAAACAAGTGTTGAGAGCAAAACCAGGTGAAGGATCCCTTTCATAATGCATAAAATTAGTATTATATCTTATCCGTTGGGATGCCGGAAGAACTGAAATATTATTATTTGCAGATTCATCATTTTTATATATTTTTAATCAGGGAATTCCGGGGAATTTGACCGGATCTGTAATTTAACAGAGGCTGGCCTGTTGATGGATCATATCAGAGCTGTTATAATTGATGATGAACGCTATGCCTGTGAGAGACTTAAGAAGCTTCTCAGGGCATTTGAGGAGATTGAACTGCTTGATAGTTTTACCAGTTCGTCAAAGGCTATTGACTTCATTAAGAAAAACAGACCTGAGCTTCTATTCCTTGATGTGGAGCTCGAAGGCAATATCTCGGCATTCGATATTATAGGAATTTTGAAAGAGAGCCTGTGTAAACCTCACATTATACTTGTTACAGCCTGGCCTCATTATTCTATCAAGGCAATAAAGAACGACGTCTTTGACTACCTGCTTAAACCTGTTGATATTGATGAACTGAGGGTTACCATAACCCGTCTTAAAGAAAGCCGTTCCCTCCGGTCAAAGATTGATATGAAGGCATTCGGGATGCTCTCGGAACGCGAAAATGAGGTGCTGCATCATATTCTCGACGGCAGGACAAGCAAGGAGATTGCTGAAATCCTTTTTCTTAGCATTAATACCATAAACACTCACCGGCGCAATATCCTTAAAAAGACCGGAGCAGATTCATTTATTGATATTCTCAGGGTTAAGAAAATCGAAAATGATTAAGTCGCGCCTCCGGGAAATCCTGATACACCCTGTCCTGATCAGTGTAATCCTGTGGCTGGTAATCCTGTTTATTATTCCCGATAATTTTTCAAGGTACAGTATAAAACATATCAGGGATGAGTACACTCCGGCCGGGACAAGTCATTTTTTCGATGATCTGGATAATGACAATATAAGTGAAAAGCTTACTGTGGACCTTAATGATCCGGAACAGACAAAACTTGTGGTCAGCACCGGAAACAGGGTAATTGATCAGTTTAATTTCAGGTATCAGCCGACAGGCATCTTTAAACTATATACAGATGACCGGAATGCAGATGGTTTGAAGGAATGTTATATTTTTACCGTAAGCAGTGATTCTATTTTCCTTAACATCATCGATCCTCTGGGATCAGGGGGTATTGTACGAAATGGCAGGTTTATTGATCTCAGAAGGCATAGCCCCAAAAGTGTTGATGCGCCTGAGATAGTGCCGGCCGGGATGGCAAAAACAGGATCAGGTCAGAATGCTTTTATCTTCTACATAACAACCGGCTTCAGCCTTCAACCAAGAAACGTTTACAGCTATCTGCCTGACTCAGACCTCCTTCTCCGGTCTCCTGTGAGCGGAGCGGTGATTTCTGGTCTCATAATGAGTGATATTGACGATGATTCCCTGTCAGAATTCATTCTCTTTACCAGGGCTACGGATAATATTAAGGAAGAATTCCCCTTCAGCGACCAGTTTGCATGGCTTATGGTGCTTGATCATAACCTTGAATTTAGCTTTCCTCCGGTCAGGTTGGCTGAATACCCCTCTATTGTGAAGGTTATTCCATTAAGATCAGGTACTGAAACAGAACTGATTATTTTTCAGGAATACTTCGGAACCGGTGAAACAGAATCATCATTTTATATTTTTGATACGGAGGGGAACATGAAATCAGCAAAACCATATTCTGATTTCGAGAGTACCAGCTTCAATTTTTTTGAAAACAAACATGGCCGGGGCACATTCTATTTCCTCAGGAACCGGAACGCCGAGATATCAGAGATGGATGCGAGCTTCAACCAGGTCAAAAGCATCCGGATCCCTGCTATAGAATATGATAAACCTTTAATGATCCTGGATGCGGACCTCGACGGCAGGAAGGAATATTTATTTCAGGGCAGCGGACACAGGTCGCTTGTAATCACCAAAGATGATTTCACCTTTCCGGTGATATTCGAATATAAAGAACCCGGAGAACCAATCATCACACGAAAACTTACTAATGGAAGTAAGCCTGAGATTTTTCTTCAGTTCAATGGTTACAGCAGTCTGATAAGTTATTCAAAAAACCCGCTTTACTATTTGAGGTATCCTGTTTATGTGCTGATTTATCTTGGAGTATTTGCTTTTATAACCCTGCTGGCACAGATCCAGAAATACCGCCTGAGCCTGAAGCTGGAGACTGAAAAAAAGATTGCAGGCCTTCAGATGAGAGCTATTAAGAATCAGATAGATCCCCACTTCACGCTGAATATTCTCAATGCCATAGGCAGCCTTTATGCAACCGAGACAGACAGGGAGAAAGCCGACTATCTTTTTGGTAAATATGCCCGGTTGGTAAGACAGACGGTTATCAGCTCCGACCAGATAATTGTAACACTTGCCGAAGAGATTGATTTTGTGCAGAACTATATCGAGCTGGAGAGGTTCAGGTGCGACAATTCCTTTAATTACACGATAGAGACGGATGAAGAGGTGGATATGAACAAGAGGATCCCGAAGACCCTTATCCACACCTTCGTCGAGAATGCCATAAAGTATGGAGTCAGGAACAGGCCGGAAGGAGGGATGCTCAGGATAAGCATCGGGAAAGGCGATAAGCATTATGTCGTTTCAGTGGAGGATAATGGTCCGGGCATGGGTTTCGCCGATAAAACAGTCCTCGGAACCGGCAAAGGTTTAAGGATTGTAAATGAACTGATAGATCTATACTTCAGGCTTGAGAAGGCGAGGATTACATATTCCGTCAGCAATGATTCAGCTTCTGACAAAATCCCTGAGGGAACCAGGGTGCTGATTGCACTGCCTTTATAAACATTGTTATCCCGAGGCTAAAAACAAACCCTACCGTCCCGGTGGCAATCAGCAGGGGAATTTCTGGGGAAAATTCTGGAGGGTTGCTTCTGCCTTTTGATGGACTATCCATCCTTTTCACCGGGCGCGGTAGTAGTCTGTTAAACAGTCAATGGGGTTTATCAGGTCAAAGTATCTCTTTTTCCTATGCGATAAATATCTTATAAATCCATAACTTATAAAATCCTCACTAGTGATGATTTGAATACTCAGGAGTAAGTATTCTGTTTAAGACCGGACAGATGTTTTGTAACAAGCTGAATCCCGGATCATCATTTCTGTTGCCTGAAAGTCGCACACGGTCGATATCCCCTGCTGCCGATTCGGGTTGATATCTGGTAAGCTCCAGTCATTTTTCCGGTATAAACTCAGGCGAGGGATGTTTGCCGGAGGATTCTCTTGTAAAGGTTAAATTTGCCTCTGTTGTTTCATTGAAGAAGCCGCAGTTCTTAAGGAAGAATTTTCCGCCATCTACGCCTCCTGCATAGTCCATTCTGGCTTCCTTACGGGCAGTGGCATCGTAAGTAAACCTTGCATTTACAAGCTCGAACCACTTGCCTGACCTGTCCCTTATCCACTGGTTTGAGAAGTAGCCCATACGTGTTACCGGTCCTGTTTCGGGACGGAAATTCTCGAGGAAAGAATAAAGATTCTTCAGGTAACCTGTTGTTTTTGGCCTCCGGAAGCTTGCTATCAGCTCCCAAACACCTCTCTCCGGTGCAAAGAAATAAGCTGTGTAATCGACGGAGTTATTTTCTGCCGGTTCTCCCTTAAGAAGAAAACCATATGTGGTTCCTGCCTTCCAGAAGTACCTCCTGTAACTCTGTCCTCCTGATCCCTCATTGCCGAATTCTCCCGTGACAACATCATTACCCTTCTCAAGCAGAATGATCCTGTAATCTTCCGGTATCTCATTCGGATTATCTGTTTGATAAGGGCTCCAGACAGAGAAGAGGATTCTTCTCTCGGTCTCAGAATTAACCTGTATCCCGAAATAACCATCTGAGAATCCGTTCGCCATAAAATATGATCCGATCACATCATTTCCTTCAGGAACTGTAATTTCGTTGTAGAACCATCCTATCTCACCGGCCTTATCAGGAATATCAAACCTGAGATGGACCGACGGTCCCCGGCGGCCAAAGTAAAAATCATCCTTTATGTAATAGACCCTGCCATCTGCAGCGTCTCCTCCAATGATAACATCTGTTATCTCTGCAAATGTATCACCTGTTCTGCTTATCCCCTGTAGTTCAATATATTGATAGCCGGGTGATTTTATTATGAATCTTCCAGCCCTTAAAGTGTCAAACTCTGTGTTTGAGACCCCGATTATCACTTCCTCATTCCCGAATCTGCACTTTATGGCTGATGTTCCTGAAATTGTCCTTAATCTCAGAGCTATATTTATATCCCCGGTTTTTTCAGTCTTAAAGTATGTCCGGATGAGAGTGGTTGTATCAATCCAGTTGGTAATTCCCGAACTTCTTATAATGGACCTGTTGAGGGAAAGATCGTTGATAACCCAGCTGTTGCCTGCTGTCGGTATCACGATTATGCGATCTGAATCAGCCGGATCGAGATTCCTGGAGTAACCGGAACCATTCATAACCTGCAGAATTATCTGAATTACAAGAAGAAGTGAACTCATGGATAAGGGATTTTCTCAATCATAAAAGTATTAATAAATACGAGACAACCACAGTTAATATCGATAGCTATTGCGTCCCAATACCGGCGTCGTCAACCATAACCAAAGAAGAAGGCTGATTACCGGATTATCTTTGGTTTTCCTTTTATCTTTATACTTTTGTCTTTTATCTTATAATTTTCGTCTTTTATCTTTTAATTTCAGCTATGAAGAACCGCCCAATCACCCCCCTGGCCATTTTAACAGCTCTCTTCTTCTTTTCATCAGCCAGCGCCCAGTATCTTCCTCCAACCCAGCGAACCTTCACCCGCCAGGACACTCTCCGCGGATCGATAACACCCGAACGCGCATGGTGGGACCTTACTTACTATCATCTCGATATTGCGGTCAATCCGGCCGACAGCACCATTTACGGATATAATACGGTTTATTACAGGGTGCTGGAACCCGCTTCCGTAATGCAGATTGACCTCCAGGAGCCGCTGAGACTAACGGAGGCTGTCCAGAACGGAAGATCCCTTAAAATAGTTAAGGAGGGGAATGCCCACTGGATACACCTGGCAGAGAAGCAGGAGAAAGGGAAGATCTATTCCGTTAAGCTCAGTTACGGCGGGAAACCGCAGGTCTCCACAAGACCTCCGTGGATGGGCGGCATCACATGGAAAAAGGACAGTAAAGGGCTTCCTTTCGTAGCTTCTTCATGTCAGGGCGATGGTGCCAGCCTTTGGTGGCCCTGCAAGGACCATATGTACGATGAGCCCGACAGCATGCTTATAAGCGTTACCACACCTTCGAACCTGATGAATGTTTCAAACGGTCGTCTCAGGAGCTCAGTAAAGAACAGGAACAAGACGATTACGTGGAACTGGTTCGTTGCCAGTCCTATAAATAATTACGGTGTCAATATCAATATTGCCGACTATGCCCATTTTTCGGAAATTTATAACGGAGAGAAAGGACCCCTTACTTGCGATTATTATGTTCTGAAGGAGAACCTCGAGAAGGCAAAGGTACATTTCAAACAAGCTCCGATGATGCTTGAGGCTTTTGAACACTGGTTCGGACCATATCCCTTCTATGAAGACGGTTATAAGCTTGTTGAAGCTCCCTACCTGGGTATGGAGCATCAGAGCTCGGTAACCTATGGGAACGGATATCAGAACGGTTACCTTGGCAACGACCAGAGCGGTTCGGGATGGGGTCTTAAGTTCGATTTTATCATTATTCACGAATCGGGTCACGAGTGGTTCGCAAACAGCATCACCTATGAGGATATTGCAGATATGTGGATCCACGAGAGCTTTATCAACTATTCGGAGAACCTCTATGTTGAGTACCATTACGGTAAGGAAGCAGGCACCGAATATGCCCTGGGGACCCGAAGAGGGATCAGGAACGACAGGCCCATAGTGGGTTTATATGATGTCAACTATAGCGGATCGGGCGATATGTATCCCAAGGGAGGCAATATGCTACATACCCTGCGCAATATCATAAGCGACGATGTAAAATGGAGGGGTATATTGCGCGGACTGAACCGGGATTTCTACCACCAGGTTGTAAAGGGATCACAGATAGAAAATTACCTGAGTGAACATACCGGGATGGATCTGAAGCCCTTCTTCGATCAGTATCTCAGGGATATCAGGATACCGGTCTTTGAATATCAGATAAAAGATGGTGAGCTCACATTCAGGTGGAACAACTGCGTACAGGGATTCAATATGCCGCTGAAGATATATGCCTCTGGAGAGGAAATAATACTCAAACCAACCTCCAGGTTCAACACTGTTAAGCTTCCTGCAGGAACCAGGGCGATAACTGTCGATCCCAATTTCTATGTCGCGGTGCTGAATATGACGGGGAAATAGCGAAGAGCGAAGAGCGTAGAGCAGGGAGAGATAAGTTTCAAAGTTTCAAAGTTTGGCTTCGCCGAGCTCGGTCTGCTAAAGCAGCCCTCGG
>CAYRQY010000086.1:0-9371 GCA_964426435.1 uncultured Rikenellaceae bacterium
GTCTCAAACACCAGTGGCAGCAATGCTGTGCCGGTTCGATCCCGGCTCCGGGTACATGAGGTGCCGGTTCCCTGCCCGACTGCTGACGCAGCCAGTCAGGCGGGGATCCCGGCTCCGGGTATTGAAGGGTTCCGGTTCAATTCCCTGCGCGTACAGCTCTCCATTTGGTGCTCTGCTGGCCGGTTGTGACCGAGCCTTCGATCACATTCCCGTTTACGGTACCCATATATTTTGATCCGCCCGCACTGAATGTAATCTGAGCCCCGGTAAGCTTTCCGTCGGTAACAGGGGCCGAATTACTTCCTGTCTTCAGCGTTCCCGACAACATCTGGAAAGTCTGTGTAAGGACCAGTTCGCCCTGAGGCATTTTCCATGTCCCTTCAACCTTTGCGGGAACAATCCACATCAGGGCATCGCACCACGAATCACAATCCTTGTAAATCGTGGCTGTCTCGTCAGGCACCCACTCATCCATGTCGAAGGTATTTGATACAATCCTTGTCCCGGGTTTGAGCTCAAGAAGTGTTGGCCTGAGCCTGACATTGATCGACGGAAGAAGGAACATTGTAATAACCGTAGCCCGGGAGAAATCTGTCTCGAAGAGGTCAGCCTGCATGAACTGGGCCCTGTCACTGACACCCTCGCGTGCGGCGTTTTTTCTCGAAATTTCAACCATGTCGGGATTATATTCTATCCCCAGCGCTCTGGCGCCCCTCTTTGCGGCAGTGATTACAGTACGGCCGTCACCCGACCCGAGGTCCATCACAAAATCAGAGGGTGTCACCTTTGCCAGATCCAGCATTTTGTCAACCAGCATCTGTGGTGTGGGTACCCAGATCACATCTTTGCCGGCCTGCCCCGACCGGGGTACAAACTCCCTGTCGTCCTTCTCTTCCTGGGCTGAAAGAGTGATGGAAACCGCTGACAGGATAAAAAGTGCTGCCAGCCGGTTCAGAAGATAATTTATTCTCATAATATTAGTGTTTAGAGGTAAAGATTAAAATGTGGATATAACCTATAAATATAGTAACTATTTCTTCCCGTTGTCCCTGAGAAAAAATTGTATCTGAATAAATATGTGGTCGGTTGGATCTGGCACCTCAGATCAGTCTCTTCAGCCATTCGTTATAGAAATTCTCAGCAGCCATCCGCTGAGGGATAAGCACCCTGTCGGCACCGCAGGTGTTCAGCAGCTCATGATCCTTCTCCCCCTGGGCGGTAAGAAATATCCTGCCCTTGTACCTGCCTTTCCGCAGGGTCCTGATAAGGTGCCGTGAATGATCAAGATCAGGAATGGTGCTAATTATGCATTTAACATCCTTAATGGGGAGCCGTTCCATAAGTTCAGGGTCCTCAACGTCGCCATATATAATATCTTTCCCTTTCAACTGCCAGGTCTTTACGACCGAGGGATCAAAGTCAAGTCCCAGGTAACTTATTTCAGCATGTTTATCAAGCATATCTGCAAGATGTCTTCCAAACTGTCCCAGGCCGATAAGTATCATATCGTAGTTCTTCTTTTCGATGGCTGTTTCAGTCGATTCCCTGTAGGGATTCCTTCGCTGGAAGATCGTGAGTGCCGGGGCAATATACTCATAGATCTGATGCGAATAAAGGATAAGATAGGTTGATAAACCGATCGTAATAAGTCCGACAAGAGTAATGAGTCCCAGTATGGCTTCGGTTATATGCCCTACAGCCAGTCCCAGCCCGGCAAAGATCAGGGAGAATTCGCTTATCTGTGCCACGGTAAGTCCTGCAAGGAATGATGTCCTCTTCCTGTATCCCATTGCACCCATAATGATCAGCACTATCACCGGGTTTCCCACCAGGACGAAAACCGAGAATATCATGGCGGCAACGACCTGATCGCCGATTACTATCAGATCGAGCTCCGAGCCCATATTGACGAAGAAGAATATCAGCAGGAAGTCCCTGAGACTCGTAAGGCGGCTGCTTATAGTGTCCTTGAAATCGGAGGAGGCCAGGCTCACTCCTGCCAGAAAGGCGCCCACTTCGGCGCTGAATCCCATTAGTTCACCCGCAGCGGCCAGGGTGACGGCCCAACCGATAGCAAAAAGTGCCAGCATCTCCTGCGATTTTGCAAGAAAGTAACTGAGCTTTGGAATGATCCACTTCATGGCAATGATGGTTATTGCCAACAGGACCACCCCCGCCATCATCTTCTTTATCAGATCAACTGCAAGCGGCACCTCTTCCGAAGGCCTCATACCCGAAAGTATGATCATAACCACAATTACCACGATATCCTGTACAATGAGAAATCCGATTGCTATCTGTCCATGCAGGGAATCTACCTCTTTCTTATCGGAAAGGAGCTTGACGATAATGATTGTACTGGAGAAGGTCAGGGCAACCGCAATATAGAAACTGTGAAGGGATGAAAAGCCGAGTCCCAGGCCTATCAGGTACCCGAATAGCGATGTGAAGATCACCTGCCCGAGTCCTGTCATCAGGGCTATCTTTCCGACTGACTTGATAATGCGAAGGTCGAGTTTAAGCCCGACGATGAACAAAAGAACGGCAATTCCAATTTCTGCAAGGAGATGAATGTTCTCCTTCGATTTGATTATATCCAGAACCGAAGGCCCGACAAGTACACCAAGGGCAATGAACATAACGATAAGCGGTTGCCTCAAAAACTGCCCGATGGCTCCCAGGATAGCTGCCAGAAACAATATTACAGCCACTTCGTAGAATACATTTTCTGTTATAGCGGGCAACCACTCCATACTTTTGTCATGTTAGCGTATCCAAAATAGCGGATTAATTTCAATATCCAATGAAATGCCGGATGTGGTTCCTCTTACCTGTCAAAGGCATTTTCCCTTTCTTTTCCTGTCCTTATCCACTCAGGTAAAACCATCTCCAGGAAATTCTTCTTGTCAGACTTTAGTTTTTTCATATCGAGTCCGATAAATGCCTGTGCCTTCTCTTTGGTGCTGACATCAGGATATGGTACCTCCTTGTTGTATCCCAGCGAAGCCAGCACTCTTGCCAGTTTTATCCTGGTTTCCTGGGCAATGGCTATTCCTCCGGAGATTACCCTGCCTGTCTCAACCGGCGAGTGGAATGAGTTGCCGTGGCCCGCAGCAGCAAAGTCCCACCTCCACTGCGCATGTCTTATTCCGGTAAGTATATCCTTCATCTGGCCTTCAGTTGCACCCCTGCCCCATGCTTCCTTAGCTTCGACATGGCACCTTACCAGCAGGGTTTCAAGAATATCCCTGTTTTCCAATATCTTATCCTGCCGTGTGTAAACGTCATCTACAAGTCTCTGCGTCTCTTCCCTGTGGCAGACCTGGCATGAGTTTGCCACATTATTGAGCGGACTCTGAAGGTGATGGCTGGTGAATTTCTGACCACCCTCACTAATAAAAGGCATGTGGCAGTCGGCGCACGAGACTCCCCTCGAGGCATGCGTTCCGGTCAAATATACTTCATAATCGGGGTGCTGTGCCTTCAGCATTGGGGCACGGCTCAGTGTGTGTGTCCAGTCGGAAAAACCGATTTCATCGTAATATTTTTCCATATCCTCAAGGGAAGTGCCGTTCTTCCATGGAAATACAAGGTACTGGACTCCCTCAACGACATTCCTGCTGAAGTAATATTCCACATGACACTGGGCACACACAAGGCTTCTCATCTCCTGGTGGGATGCTTTGCTTATATCCCGCCCCATTGCCTCGTATGCTTCTATCAATGCAGGACGTGATATCCTGAGATTCATTGTTTTAGAATCGTGACAATCTGCACAGCCAACCGGGTTGAGAACCTCGCTGCCTTTCGTATCCCACGTTCCTCTGTAAAATTCAGCTACTCCCATCTGGTTCATCAGGCGGGGTACATCGGGACTTTTGCAGGTCCAGCAGGTATTTGGCTGGGGACTAGGAACGCCCGGCCCGGGTGCACCTGTCCTGAGGGTATTATGCAGGTCCTCAATGGCATAATAATGGCCTCTCCCCTGCTTATAGTCGCGCGAAAAGAGATATCCTGCCCAGAGCACCGACATGCGGGGTGACTCCTCAAGCATATCGACCAGGGCACTGCCGTTGTATTTACTTCTGAAGGTTGTGTCGGCAGTTTTCAGATAGGAATCGTATTGCCTGGGGAAGAATTCACCCCATTTTTCGCTCCGGGGTTCAAATTCAGAGAATGTGAGCACCGGAGAGTAGGCGAATATTGCTTCCGCCCTTCTTTCGATAATGGAGGATGCAAGCATTCCCAGGAAAAAAACTACCGCTACCGTAGCGATGAATATTATCCATCCAAGCCACGGTTTCTCCTTTATAATCTCCTGAACTGGTTTCATATTGTTGTTATTTAATTGGTACCCGGTCCTCGGTATTCGCTTTTCGAAGCCATTCAGGAACAATGGATCCCGGCAGAGGGACACGGGCCCATGGCACGCTTGAGAGGCTGTTTACCCTGCCATGGGGAGTTTCGCGGTGGCAGTCGGCACACCTTCGCTCCATCCTGAATTCATGTGTTTGCCTGGTGTAGGCAAGAAGGCGGCTGTCGGTAATAAGATCCGTATGGCATCTTATACAATTTTTGTGCACCACTTCCCTGCCCTCTTCCTTAATGAAGATCACCTGGGGTTCCCTGCGCAGGGTGAATATCGTTGCATGCCGAAGCCCGTCCTTCGCCTTGAAATAGTACTTGTTTACAAAATTATTATGCGGAACATGGCAATCGTTGCAGTTGGTGACCTCTCTGTGGGAGCTGTGCACCCAGGTCTGGTACTGGGGCGACATGATATGGCAGTTGATGCAGGTCTCGGGTTTGTCGCCCAGATATGAAGGGGCATTTGAGACATAGAAAGAAAACAAACCTATCCCGACAAATATACCTGAAGCTATAATCACAGGCAGCTTCCAACTGTCGGGAGGCATCAGCTTCTTCAGAAAGCGCATTAAACTTTTTATTTGCAAGATATAAAATTATCCCGCAAAACCATCAAATGAGGTTTCAATTGCCGTCAGCTTCAGCTGAAGTTATCTCAATCTCCTTCAGCTCAACTGGTGTGGTTAAATTGCCGTCAGCTTCAGCTGACGGCTCCTGAAATTATTTCTTATCATACGCAGCCGTAGTGCGCATTTCCCCGTCGCGGCCCGGCCTCACCGATTCAATTGTCAGCACTTTCCCGCCCTCGGTCAGCTTCCATGTTTCTGTGGTCTTCATCTCCCTCGATTCTCCCCCGAACTCCATTGTCATTGTTGAGACTATGGTGAGCGCTGTCTTATCTGCTGACCATGTTGCCGTCGATTTTCTTGTCGAGTTGAACGCCGGGTTCTCGCTAACCTTACCGTCGAGGTTATACTTTGCTGTCGACTTGGTCGTTCCGCCGTCGCGTGATGGCATAGTACTTTCAACTGTGAGCACAGTGCCGGCCTGGGTGACAGTCATTGCTGTGGCGGCCATCCTGAACTGGCTTCCTCCGAAATTGCTTTTTGATTCATTTAAACCCCAGTTGCCTGCGAAATTAGCCTGGGCAAATAGTCCCGTTGTGGCCATGCAGAGTACCACTGCACTCAGAAAGGTTCTGGTCCTTGATGTTTTCATAACAGTTTGTTTGAAGGTTAATATTGGTGATTACTTTTTTAAAAAGACCGAAGATCCGCTTCATATGTCTTCCATCTCTGAATAGACAATTATTATCGCTTGTTTATTCTGAATAATTCTCTTTTTTTACACAATCTCATTTTGTCTGCAGTCACATACCACTCTTAAAGAAGAAAGGAGGAACTTCTGACTCCGAACTCCAAACTTCACACTCCGCACTTATAATTCCTTCACCATCCATATCGTGCATCCGAAATGGCCCGAGTTGCCAAGTGCATGCGGTATGTGACTGAATCCTGCCTTAAGGTACATCGAGACCGCTTTCTCCAGTTCCGGGAGCGATTCGAGGTAGAGCCGGCTGTAGCCAAGTTCCCTTGCCGACCCGAAGCATTTCTCCATCAGCATCAGGCCGACCCCCTTTCCCCGCCAGGGGGCAAGGAGGTAGAGCTTTACCAGTTCGGCGTATCCGGCCGGAAGGCCGGGAGTCGGGTATACACCGCATCCGCCGATCATTTTACCATTCTCTTCGGCGATCCAGTAAGCCGATCCGGGTGTTTTAAACAGTGTGTACAGATCGTCGGTTGTGGGATCAAAATAGACTGTGCCCGGACGGTCGATCTTAAACTCCCGGAAGACTGTACGGATAAGGTCGGCTATCTCCCTGTTGTCATCAGGGCCAATATTCCTTAGAGTAACATCCGGCATTTGATAATTGTGTTGGAATTAACCTGACAGTAAAAATAAGATAAACTTGATTAAAGCGAAACAGGATACTCTTTAAATCATTTTTGCTAAATTTGAAAGCAAATAACCCAGTTGCACCCGTACGCATGAAGCTTATCCGATTCTTCCAGCGGAATATCCAGTTACTTATATTTCTTTTCTGTCTGCCGGCATCGCTTCTCTCTCCGGCCCGCGATTACATGGTGACCGGAAGGGTTACTGATGCCGCCGGGGCAACAGTCCCCAACGCAAGGGTATCTATGACGGCCGGGGCAGCTGAATACGCAGCCATAACCGGCGCTGACGGACGTTACTCACTAAGGATCTCGGGAATATTCAGTGCCATACCCGGGCTGCTTGAGATGGGCGCTCCCTACCCCAACCCCTTCTCACATTCAGTGAACATACCTTTCATAATAAACAGTTCAGGCGACATACGTGTAAGCTTGTATAACCTGAGGGGAGAAAAAATAAGGGAACTATGGTTCCCCTCCATAGCTCCCGGCAGTTACCGCGTGGTATGGGACGGCAGGAATCAGGGCGGTGCGGTTCAAAATCCGGGTGTATACTTCTATGCGATAACCTTTCAGGGAAGAACGTGGTCGGGAAGAATTGTGAAGGCTGAAGGCTTTTCAACGTACTCCGCCGGCACTGCCCTGGAGATGCTGGTTATGCCGCCGGTTACAACCACTCCTTCCGGAGCTTCGCGAATTCCGGTCATCACCCGGGTGACATGCACCGATTTTTACCCGGTAAGACTGACGGACATTACCATTGCCAGGGATACTGTAATTGATTTTGAACTGAGCCGCCGGCAGAACCTGCCTTTCAAGACCTCCGGCAATTACATTGCCATGCACACCGGATGGGATTACAGGCCCCTGATGCTCAAGGGCATCAATCTGGGATCTTCTCCCCCGGGTTACTTTCCGGGTGAGATAGCCTATGCGATAACTCCTGATGTTTACGAGAAATGGATCAAACAGATTGCAGAATCGGGATTTAACAGCTTAAGGATCTATACTCTCCATCCACCGGTCTTCTACGAAAAGCTTGCCGAATACAACCAGAGAAATCCCGATAAACCTCTCCTCCTCTTCCAGGGTATCTGGCTCGAGGAGGTGGAGGACCGGTATGATCCCGCCGAGTGGGATCTTATCAACAGGTCGCCGGCGTTCATTAAAGAGATCCGCGAGGTAATCGACTGCGTTAACGGGAATGGCGATATCGGTTTCAGGTATGGGAAGGCTTATGGTCGTTATCTGACAGATGTCTCAAGATGGACCGCCGGGTATATCATCGGCCGCGAGATAGCTCCCCAGGAGGTCGACACGACCAACAGAAGGCATCCCGGTGTTACTTCGTACCAGGGAACCAGGTTCAGTGTATCGGGAGTAAAAGCCACAGAGGTCTTCGCTGCAAGGATGCTTGACGAGACGGTTTCATACGAGGCGCAGAAGTACAATATCCGTCGCCCGGTCAGCATCTCCAGCTGGCCGACGCTCGATCCGCTTACCCATCCCACTGAGATATACACCGACGAGGATGTTGCATCATTTGATATAACAAAAATAAACGGCCGGACAAATGAACCGGGGATATTTGCCAGCTATCACGCATACCCCTATTATCCCAACTTTATCAGTCTTGAACCTCAATACAGGTCATACAGTGATAACCAGGGGCCCAACAGCTATCTTGGGTATATAACCGACCTGAAAAATCATTATTCCGACATACCTCTTGTTATTGCCGAGTTTGGCGTTCCATCAAGCTGGGGAAGCGCACACCAGTCTTACAGCGAAATGCATCACGGCGGCTACTCCGAGCAGCAGCAGGGTGAGAAGAACATGCGCCTGATGAACAACATAATGGATGCCGGATGCGGGGGCGGATTCATGTTCGCCTGGATGGACGAATGGTTCAAGCCAACCTGGATTGTACTCTATCTCGAAGCTTACGGCTTGCGGTCAGGCAGTAACATGATACCCACCCGGCAACTATGGCATAATCTTGCTTCAGCAGAGCAGAATTTCGGGCTGGTATCATACGATCAGAGCAATGTTCTCCCGTTTGTTCCATACCAGACCGACAAGCCCGCAGGACCCGTTCGCAAAATTGAAGCCACCAGCGACAATGCATTTTTCTACCTTAATATTGAAACAGCCGGTAACCTTTCACCGGGAGATACCGTAATGGTTGCCTTTGATACCTATAGGAGAAATACAGGCGAGTCGCGTCTGCCAAACGGCAAGCTCCTCGGAAACAGGTCGGAGTTCCTGCTGCAGATGGTTCTCTCGCAGGATACCGCTCTGTATCATGTAACTCAGGCTTACGACATGAATGGTCTTACT
Organism: uncultured Rikenellaceae bacterium; assembly: GCA_964426435.1. Classification (GTDB taxonomy): domain Bacteria; phylum Bacteroidota; class Bacteroidia; order Bacteroidales; family VadinHA17; genus LD21. Next base: position 8,664 of record CAYRQY010000086.1, read on the forward strand.
CCGAGGTTTAACCTTGCCGACGGCGTTGTTCAGAAATTCATGAGCACAGTGACCAACGGAGCCCCATGGGTTGTTATGCAATGGATAAACGATGGCTATGAGTTCACTACCCACGATGTCGGACGCATACGTATGGAGAATGCTGCTGATTTCTCCTTCGGATCGCTTACCGTGGCTGCGTGGAGCGGTAATAAGATCAGGATAAGAGTGCCCTGGACCCTGCTCTATTTCCACGATCCAACCCAGATGCGGGTTATCGACGGGGCTATCTCTTACGACGGAGGATATAACTTTGATATTCTTACAACTGAGTCAGATGGTATAGCTGTATCAGTATACCGCGACAGGGAGGTTACCTCCTCGACGACCAGGTATAACTGGGAAAAATGGCTGGTAGTTCCTCCAACCGTTATCCGGGATAAGAAAGCTCTTCATGTGATCAGGGATGGCCTCTCGGTTATTCCGTACTTTGCCGATTGACCTTAGGCTGTACTACCGATGGTTTGGTCCTGGGTTTTGGTTGCGACGGAATATCTGTTTCACCCTTCTTCCTGCCGACAAATCCGCTGCGGACCGCCTTGCCCCATCCCTTTTTGCCCCTCAGCACCTGGAGGTTTCCCCTCAGCGCAAAATAAGTATGCACCGGATAAAAGAAAGGTTCAATAAGAGCTGTGGCAAGCAGCTTAAAGACGTCTCGCTTCTTCTTGT
>CAYRQY010000087.1:0-9359 GCA_964426435.1 uncultured Rikenellaceae bacterium
CCTTCACAAAAACTTTTACCTTTCTCAGTCCGAGGTCGTAGGCAACCTTCGAGCACTCCTCAGATGCCATCTGTGCAGCGTACGGGGTGTTCTTCTTCGATCCCCTGAATCCCATCTTGCCTGCGGATGACCATGATATTACCTGACCGGAATTGTTGGTAAGGGTAATAATTATATTATTGAATGATGAATGAATATGAGCCTGCCCGTTAGGTTCTACTTTAACGATCCTCTTCTTTAATGCTCCGGTTTTCTTTGCCATATTAAATTATCTATTTGGTAGCTTTCTTTTTATTTGCGACAGTCTTTTTCCTGCCCTTGCGCGTACGGGCATTATTCTTCGTGCTCTGTCCCCTTACAGGAAGTCCTATCCTGTGGCGCACACCCCGGTAGCAGCCTATATCCATAAGCCTTTTGATGTTCATTTGCGTCTCTGAGCGCAGTTCACCTTCAAGCTTATAATTTTCATTCAGAATTCTGCGGATTGAGTTGATATCATCATCGGTCCAGTCCTGAACTTTAATACTCCTGTCAACACCGGCTTCATCCAGCACCTTCTGTGCAACACTTCTGCCCACTCCGTAGATATAGGTCAGACCTACTTCACCTCTTTTATTCCTGGGTAAATCAACACCGACAATACGTGCCATATTAACTTTTCTTAAATGAGTTGCAAAATTAATTAATTTATCCCTGTCTCTGTTTGAACTTGGGATTTTTCTTATTTATAATGTAAATGCGACCCTTCCGCCTGACTATCTTGCAGTCGGCGCTGCGCTTTTTTACAGATGCTCTTACTTTCATTATCTTCGTGTTTCTTATTTGTACCTGAATGTAATTCTTCCTTTTGTCAGATCGTATGGCGACATTTCTACCTTAACCCTGTCACCGGGCAGTATCTTGATATAATGCATCCTCATCTTTCCTGAGATGTGTGCTGTTATCACATGCCCGTTCTCGAGTTCAACCCTGAACATTGCATTGGAAAGGGCTTCGATTATTGTCCCATCCTGCTCTATCGACGGTTGCTTTGACATACGTTTAAATTTTATTTAATACTTCTTCAATATAATCGAATGTTGACAATATATCGGCTTTTCCCTTATCCACGGCAACGGCATATTCATAATGCGCCGAAGGATTTCCGTCGACGGTCCTGATGGTCCATCCGTCCCTCATCTGCCTGGTCTCCTTCCTGCCGAGGTTTATCATCGGCTCTATGCAGATTACCAGTCCCTTCTCCATCCTCGGGCCTGATCCCCTTCTTCCGAAATTGGGCACCTCGGGCGGTTCATGGAGTCTCTTGCCGAGTCCGTGTCCAACGAGCTCCCTGACCACCGAGAAGCCTCCGCTTTCGGCTTTTGCCTGCACGGCATGGGAAATATCCCCTACCCTGTTGCCTGCAACTGCAGCCTTTACTCCCTCCTCAAGCGAGGCCCTGGTATACTCAAGAAGGCGCTTCACCTTCTCATCAATCTCACCGACCGCGAATGTGTAGGCTGTATCGCCGTACCATCCGTTAAGAATCACTCCGCAGTCGACCGACACGATATCACCCTCCTTCAATATATTCCCTGAAGGGATTCCATGTACAACCTCGTCGTTGACAGATGTACAGAGGGTGCCGGGGAACCCGCCATATCCCTTGAATCCGGGCACTCCTCCGTTATCACGGATGAATGTCTCTGCAATTCCGTCGAGATACATGGTTGTCACACCCGGCCTGATGAATCTTGCAACTTCTGCCAGTGTCAGCGATACCAGCAGATTAGCCTTTCTCAGCAGTTCTACCTCTTCATCAGTCTTGGTATACAACATCAAAGAACGATAACCTGTTTTAACCTGTCGTTATGGCGCCCGACCTGCCCTTAATACGTCCCGACTTCATCAGGCCGTCGTAATGGCGCATAAGCAGGTGACTCTCAATCTGTTGGAGTGTATCAAGAACCACACCAACAAGAATCAGAAGCGATGTGCCTCCGTAGAACTGTGCAAACTGCGGTGTTACTCCTGCCCTAACCGCTATGGCGGGCAATATTGCCACAATTGCCAAAAAGAATGAACCCGGAAGGGTGATCCTCGACATTACCGTGTCGAGAAACTCGACTGTTTTTCTGCCGGGTTTGATCCCCGGTATAAACCCTCCGTTCTTCTTCATGTCCTCAGCCATCTGTACCGGATTGATTGTGACAGCAGTATAGAAATATGTGAACAGGATAATCAGTATTGCAGTTACGAAATTATAGAGGAATCCGTACATATTCGAAAAAGCTATCATAAAACCCGATCCTGAGTGTGAATATCCGGCAATGATTATAGGCAGCATCATTATGGCCTGGGCAAATATTATGGGCATTACTCCTGCGGCATTAACCTTCAGGGGGATATACTGCCGCACACCGCCGTACTGCTTGTTTCCGACAATGCGACGGGCATACTGCACGGGCACCCTGCGTGTTCCCTGCACAAGCAGGATAGTCCCGAGGATTACAACAAACAGGATGATGATCTCGGCAACCACAGCTATCAGGCCGCCTGCACCGCTCACCCTTGTTCCGGCTTCGAAAACGAAATTCGCAGGCAGCCGGGCAATAATACCTATCATTATTATGAGGGATATCCCGTTCCCGATACCTTTATCAGTGATTCTCTCACCGAGCCACATGACAAACATGGTGCCAGCGGTAAGGATCACAACTGAAGAAAACTTGAAGAAAAATCCCGTCAGGATAAAAGCGCTGGGCGGGAGCTGGGCGGAGAGGTTTGCCAGGTATGTGGGAGCCTGAAGAATAAGAATGCCGACTGTAAGGTACCTGGTGTACTGGTTCATCTTACGCCTTCCGCTCTCACCCTCCTTCTGCAATTTCTGGAAATATGGAAATACAATGCCAAGCAGCTGCACCACGATCGATGCTGATATATAGGGCATTATCCCGAGAGCAAATATCGAGGCCTGCGAAAAGGCTCCGCCCGAAAACATATCCAGAAGGCCCATTATTCCAGAGGAGGTCTGACTTTTCAGCCCCGCCAGCTGGGAAGGATCGATACCGGGCAATGAGATATATTTGCCGAGCCTGTATAAAAGAATGATTGCAAGTGTGTAAATCAGTCTTGCACGCAGGTCTTCGATCTTAAAGATGTTCTTTATGGTCTGGATCAGTCTCATGAAATTATATTTTTACTGCGGTACCTTCTTTTGCCCTGATTGCTTCTTCTGCAGATTTACTGAAGGAGTGGGCATGCACTTCCAGCTTCCGTTCAAGGGTTCCGTTTCCAAGTATTTTTACCAGGTCATTCTTCGATACCAGCCCGGCTTTCAGAAGCACCTCCGGATCGACCCTTTCCAGGTTATTCTTTTCTGCAAGGGATTGTAGTGTGCTTATATTTATTCCCTTATATTCCCTGCGGTTAATGTTTTTGAAACCGTATTTCGGAACGCGACGCTGAAGCGGCATCTGCCCGCCTTCAAATCCTATCTTTTTCGAATATCCCGATCTGGATTTTGCTCCCTTATGTCCTCTTGTTGACGTGCCTCCCTTGCCGGAACCCTGTCCGCGACCAAGGCGCTTTCCTCTCTTCACTGACCCTTTAGCAGGTTTTAAATTGCTTAAATCCATCTCTTTAATAATAATATCGTTTAAACTTAAATATTTTCGACCCTGACAAGGTGTTTCACTTTCTCCACCATTCCAAGGATCTGCGGAGTCGCTTCATGTTCGACTGTGTGGTTCATTTTTCTTATTCCCAGTGCTTCGAGCGTTCTTTTCTGCCTTTCAGGTTTTCCGCTTTTGCTCCTGACCTGGGTTATACGAATTTTTGCCATTGTGATCAGCTTTTCTAACCGTTAAATACTTTTTCCATTCCAATACCCCTGTGCTCTGCCACCGTGAAGGCATCGCGCATCTCCAGGAGGGCTGCGAAAGTAGCTTTCACCAGGTTATGCGGGTTCGACGATCCTTTCGATTTGGCGAGCACGTTTCTAACTCCCACACTCTCGAGAACGGCACGCATTGCTCCTCCGGCCTTTACACCCGTACCTTCGGCTGCTGGCTTGAGGAATACCTTTGCTCCTCCGTATTTCGCTATCTGCTCGTGCGGTATAGTACCGTGAATAACAGGGACTTTTATCAGGTTCTTTTTTGCATCCTCTATTCCCTTGGCGATTGCGGTGGTGACTTCACTCGCTTTGCCCAGTCCGTGACCGACTATACCATCCTCATTTCCGACAACTACAATTGCCGAGAAGCTGAATGTACGTCCGCCCTTGGTGACCTTTGTTACCCTCTGGATGCTTACGAGTCTGTCTTTGAGCTCGAGATCGCTGGTCTTAACTTTTCTTATTCCGCTTGTCATAATCTGTTAAAATTTTAATCCCCCTTCACGGGCTGCATCGGCCAGGGATTTCACCCTGCCGTGATATTTATATCCGCTTCTGTCGAAGACTACATTCTCTATGCCTTTTTCCCGGCACTTACCGGCAAGCAGTGTCCCGACAAGCTTAGCCTGTTCGGTCTTGCTTACGCCGCTTGTCCCGGCTACACTCTTCTCCCTTGACGAGGCGGAAAGCAGGGTAACACCGTTCAGATCGTCAATAGCCTGAACGTATATCTGCCTGTTGCTCCGGTAAATTGCAAGCCTGGGCTTTGAGGCCGTGCCGCTTATTTTTTTCCGGATCCTCATCCTGATCCTCGTTCTTCTTTCTAACTTAGTCAAAGCCATCTTTATACTGTTTTTGCCATTTTTAAATTGAGACTATACGCTGGCTGATTTTCCGGCCTTCTTCCTCAGCTGCTCACCCACAAACTTGATCCCTTTTCCCTTGTAGGGCTCGGGGGGTCTGAGCGACCTTATCTTGGCTGCCACATGACCTATCAGCTGCTTGTCTATGCTCTTGAGCGTGATTACCGGATTGCTCCTTCTTTCCGTCTTTGTTTCAACCTGTACCTCCTCGGGCAGTTCCATGATAATATCATGTGAATAACCCAGGCTCATCTCAAGCTGCTGTCCCCTGGCCTCTGCACGGTAACCTACCCCTACCAGTTCCAGCCGCTTGCTGTATCCTTCGGAGACTCCGGTTATCATGTTTGCAATAAGTGCCCTGTAGAGTCCGTGCATCGATTTATGGCTCTTCGATTCAGAGGGCCTTGTAATAACCACGTTGTTGTCAACAACCTCCACCCTGATATCGCTGTTCACTGCCTGCGACAACTCTCCCAAAGGGCCTTTAACGCTTACCACGTTCGCATCGCTGATGCTGACAGTGACATCTTTTGGCAGCGGCACCGGTAATTTTCCTATTCGTGACATCGATCAATCCTCCTGATTAGTAAACATAACACAACACTTCACCTCCGATATTCTCTTTCCTGGCCTCCTTGTCGGTCATCAGCCCCCTTGAGGTGGAAATAATAGCTATGCCGAGTCCGTTAAGCACGCGCGGCATTTCATCAACTCCGATGTATTTTCTTAAACCCGGACGGCTCACTCTCCTGATGCTTTTAATGGCAGGGATCTTGCTCCTCTGGTTATATTTAAGGGCGATCTTGAGTGTTCCCTGCTTTCCCTCCTCCTCAATAACCTTATAGCTGAGTATGTAGCCTTTCTCGAAGAGTATCCTGGCTATCTCCTTCTTGAGATTTGAGGTGGGTGCTTCAACGACTTTATGACCGGCCATTATCGCGTTTCTAATTCTGGTCAGTAAATCTGCTATCGGATCAGTCATTTTCTATATATTAATATGTTTATATTCCTTCAATTACCAGCTGGCCTTCTTTATTCCCGGGATAATGCCGAATGATGCCATTTCGCGGAAAGTGATCCTGCTTATGCCGAACTGCCTCATGTAACCCTTCGGGCGGCCTGTCAGCTTGCAACGGTTGTGAAGGCGGTTCGGGTTGGAGTTTCTGGGCAGGCGGCTCAGTCCTACATAATCGCCTTCGGCTTTCAGCCTGGCACGCTTGGCGGCGTACTTCTCAGCCATCCTGGCGCGTTTGACCTCGCGGGCCTTCATTGATTCTTTAGCCATATAATCAGTTCTTTATGTTTTTAAAAGGTAATCCGAAATGTTTGAGGAGGGCAAGCGCCTCCTCATCTGTACCGGCTGACGTAACAAAAGTCATCTGTAATCCCATAATCTTAGCAATCTTGTCGAGATCTATTTCCGGGAATATAATCTGTTCCGTTATACCGAGGGTATAATTGCCATGCCCGTCAAGCTTGCTGCTTATGCCCTTGAAGTCGCGTATACGCGGCAGGGCAACGGAAATGAGCCTCTCGAGAAACTCGTACATCCTTTCCTTTCTGAGGGTTACAGTCACGCCGATCGGCATATTCTTTCTCAGCTTGAAGTTTGAGATATCCTTGGTGGAATAAGTCTGTACGGCTTTCTGGCCGGCAATATCCGTCAGCTCCTTAACGCTGAACTCTATAAGTTTCTTGTCGGCGATAGCCTGCCCGACGCCCTGGTTAAGGACTATCTTTTTCAGCCTCGGCACCTGCATTACGGTGGAGTAACCAAACTCCTTCATCAATGCGGGAACGATCTCGTCTTTATACTTGTTTCTTAAAGTCGGAATATACATTACTTGATCTCCTCTCCTGATTTTTTAGAATAGCGGACTAATTTATTCTTGGTATTGAGTTTCTTGCCTGTGCGGGTCGGTTTCCCGGTTGCCGGATCGACAAGCATAAGGTTTGAAATATGTACAGGAGCCTCTTTCCTGATTATGCCTCCCTGGGGCGACTTGGCATTCGGTTTTGTATGCTTCGACACCAGGTTGACACCCTCAACTATGGCTCTCTCCCTGTTCCTGTTTACTTCGAGGACCCGGCCCTTCTGACCCCTTGACTCACCGGTTATCACTATAACCGTGTCTCCCTTTTTTATGTTATATTTCTTCTGCATGGGTGATCGATATTATAATTACAACACTTCCGGTGCCAGCGACACGATTTTCATGTACTTTTCCCGAAGCTCCCTGGCCACCGGGCCGAAAATACGGGTTCCCCGCACCTCGTCGAGGTTTGTGAGCAGTACTACTGCATTGTCGTCAAATCTGATATATGACCCATCCTGCCGGCGTATCTCCTTTTTGGTTCTTACCACCACCGCTTTGCTGACAGAACCCTTCTTTGCATCGCCTGAAGGGATGGCACTCTTGACGCTAACGACAATCTTATCACCTATGGTGGCGTATCGCTTTTTAGTGCCGCCGAGCACCCTGATGCAGAGTACCTCCTTTGCGCCGGAGTTGTCGGCCACGCTTAATCTGCTCTCCTGCTGTATCATGACTATTTAGCTCTTTCAATTATTTCAACCAGTCTCCAGGTTTTATTCTTGCTCAGAGGCCTGGTCTCTGAAATACGGACTGTGTCACCAACATTGCACGAGTTTTCCTCATCGTGAGCCATAAGCTTTTTTGTACGGTGTATGAATTTACCGTAAATGGGATGCTTAACCCTTCTCTTGACGGCCACAACGATTGACTTGTCCATTTTGGCGCTTACAACTATTCCTGTCCGTTCTTTTCTTAATTTCCTATCCATTGGTGATCTTGCTATTGTTATTTCTTGTTCAGCTCTCTTGCACGCAGTTCGGTCATCAGACGTGCAATGGTCAGCTTTAACTGCTTTATCTTTTGCGGATTATCAAGAGGCGTAATTGCGTGGTTCAGCTTCGTGCGAACAAGCATTGTCTTCTCTGTATCTATACGCTCCAGGAGATCAGGTGTACTCAGTTCCCTTATTTCCGATATTTTCATTTTTATCTCTTTTTATTCATGAACATAATCGCGTCTCACAATGAACTTTGTTGTGATCGGAAGCTTCTGGGCTCCCAGCCTCAGGGCCTCCCTGGCCACTTCGTATGGTACTCCCTCAGCTTCAAAGAGGATCCTGCCCGGAGTTACAGGAACAACAAATCCTTCCGGTGCTCCCTTGCCTTTTCCCATACGTACCTCGGCTGGTTTCTTCGTAATGGGCTTATCGGGGAATACCCTGATCCAGAGCTGACCTTCACGTTTCATATGACGTGTTACGGCCTGCCTGGCTGCCTCGATCTGCCGGCCGGTTATCCAGCACGATTCAAGGGCTTTAACCCCGAACGATCCGAATGCCAGCTGGTTTCCCCTCTGAGCATTGCCCTTCATCCTTCCCTTCTGTGCTCTTCTGTATTTGGTCCTCTTCGGTTGTAACATGGCTCAATATATTATATAAGAAAAGTTACCTGTTATTTTTTTATTTTCCTTTTAAGTCCCTTGGTCTTGGCATTCCTTGCCCCGACGTTGGGGCTGAGATCCCTTTTGCCATAAATCTCCCCGTTGCATATCCATACCTTGATTCCGATACGGCCCACCTTTGTATGAGCTTCGGCAAGGGCATAATCGATATCGGCACGGAATGTGTGAAGGGGTATTCTCCCCTCCTTATAGGTCTCGCTGCGAGCCATTTCTGCTCCACCCAGACGGCCCGATATGAGCACCTTGATACCTTCCGCTCCCATCCTCATAGTGGAGGCAATAGCCATTTTGATCGCCCTGCGGTACGAGATCTTTCCTTCGACCTGGCGGGCAATGTTGCTGGCCACTATGTTGGCATCGAGCTCGGGACGCTTGACTTCAAAGATATTGATCTGAACCTCCTTCTTTGTTATCTTCTTAAGCTCTTCCTTCAGCTTGTCAACCTCCTGGCCTCCCTTGCCTATGATTATTCCGGGACGGGCAGTGTTTACGGTTACGGTTATAAGCTTCAGGGTACGCTCGATGATTATCCTGGAGATGCTTGCCTTGGCAAGACGGGCATTCAGATATTCCCGTATCCTGGTATCTTCAACCAGTTTACCGGAGAAATCTTTTCCGCCATACCAGTTTGAATCCCAGCCTTTGATTATGCCAAGCCTGTTACTTATCGGATTTACTTTTTGTCCCATCTATCTTATTTTGTAGTATTTTCAATTTCCTTTTTCATGCTGTCGAGCACCAGAGTCACATGGTTCGATCTCTTTTTTATCCTGTATGCTCTCCCCTGCGGTGCTGTCTGAAGTCTTTTGAGCGAACGGCCTCCGTCGACGCTTATCTCCTTTATGAAGAGTCCGCTCTCCTCAACCCTCACGCCTTCATTTTTCGATTGCCAGTTGGCAATTGCCGAAAGGAGGAGCTTCTCAAGCCGGCGTGATGCTTCCTGCGGGGAGAACTTGAGGATATCAAGCGCCCTGTTCACCTCAAGGCCGCTGATCATGTCTGTTACGAGTCTCATCTTTCTCGGGGATGTGGGACACTCTCTGAGTACCGCCTGGTATCTGCTTTTAGCTGCTTCCTTGCGCTCTTCTGCTCTGTTTCTTTTTCTTGCACCCATTTCTGCTA
>CAYRQY010000088.1:0-9318 GCA_964426435.1 uncultured Rikenellaceae bacterium
AAAGGCCAAGCACCTTGTTTATTATACTCATTTTATATTGCTATTTCTTTTTTATTACCCTCACTGATGAAATTTCAACGCAAAATTAGCTTAATTTTTATCGCCATCACAAAAAAAAACCACCGAATGACCTCTATCTCATAAGGCTGTACTTCAACGTTGTAATCCTGCTGGCTGTCCTTAAGGAGATATAATAGATCCCTGAAGGGTAATCAGAAATATCTATCACACCTCCAGAGCTGTCGAGCGACCGGTTATTGATAACACATATACCCGATGAGTTGAAAACGCTGTAAAACAGTGGTCTTCCGTTAATGTCCGGCATTGTTCTGACATTTATCCTGCCATTACCCGGATTGGGATAGATCGTCAGGCCGACTGACTCGATCTTTCCGGCTGAACCTATCAGAGGGTTGATCCGAAAATCGTCTATAGCCCATCCCCACCCGTTGGCGTAGGGGTCTGAGAAGAGCCTGAACCTCAGCAGGAGAGTATCTCCGTGCTCCACGTGCGGCGGGAACAGAGGATGAAGGACCCGGCTTATGTAATCCGACTCTCTGCCGGTATAGGTTGAATTCATCCCTGATATGCTGCTGTTATAGGCAGAAAGCCAGGCCGGGTTGAACCGGCTGTCGTAGCCTTCGGTAAGAGCGAACCATGACTTCCCGAAATCGTTCGATGCCTCGATTATTACATAATCATAAAAGAACTCAGAGCCATAAACCGAATTGTCCTCACCAGGTTCGACAAGTACTATCTCCCTGAAACTTATAAACATGCCATTGGCATCATATCTTATTGGGTACCTGAGAATTGAAGTATACTCCAGTGTCGAGTCGTTCTGTTCAGGGCTCTCGTAAGGATGCCTCGTGTGAAGGGCATCGTCGTTGAAGAGAGGCGGGGTTCTTACCTCGAATCCGTTCATGATGAAATCGCCGGCAGCGCCTGTAAAATCGGTCGAATAACGGTCAACCACGGGCATTGTACCCTCCACAGCTATCTCGTAATATCCCGAAGAGGGCACATTTCTGGCATTCGGCACCGCGGCTTTGTCAATCGCAGTGATCCTGTATTTTATCCTGTCACCTCCCTGAAGGAGCTCTGATTTGAAGCTTACTTCAGCGCTGTAATTAACCGAATCCATTGCCAACATACCAGATGTTCGTGCCGGACCATCGTTAACCGCATATTCGATAAAGGCTGTATCTACCCCCAGGTTATCGGTGATTTCAGCAGCGAACAGTATTACATCTGCCAGGTCCAGCACATAGCTTACCGGATTGTGAACGATTACCGGCCTGACCGTATCTGTTCCGATATGTACTCTGAAGGGCGCCTTCTCTCCCCTTGCAGGCAGCTTAAAGGTCCTCAGGAAGATATCCTCTGCAAAAAGGTAATATTGCAGTTGTACATTATAACCGGGAACCGTTACTGATGCGGAATAATCATCCATCCCCGGTGAAGCTGTCATAAATGCAATGGATGATGACTGAAATCCGTCGAAGGAGTATACTACACGCACATTTTCCCTGTTGTAGACTGTATCCGACCTGATTGAAGCCCTTATTTCAACCTGCGAAACAGGATCTTCAGTATCAGAAAGGGGGTTATGTGCTATCCTTGTATTAATCCAGCCAAGATCTCCGAGTATTGACATCGTCCAGCTTCCGGGATTGTGTATCGCCTCGCCCCGGTCTATGAAAGGTGTCATCAGCGAGTGAACGGAAGGTGTCCTTGTTTCGTCGAGGTGAGAAACACTCGAGCCTGGGTCCCATGTGGACGGGGCATAAAGTCTTGCCCTTGATCCTGTAAGGTTTCTGAACAGAGGACCGTTGAAATAGAGTTGTCCTCCGGTCAGTTCGTTTTTAAGCGCCGTCGAGTAATTCTCAAAGAAAAGGGTGTCGGTAAGTCTTCTTTCAGTGAGGTTCTCAACAAAGGTGTCATATATCACCGGTATTGAACCAGCGCCATACCAACCCAGCGTCCCGTCGGTATTCATGCTGTCGAAAAAGCCCAGACCGTGGCATATCTCATGAATTACTACCGTTACAAGGTCATATCTTGTTCCCGGTGTATTGCCGTCGGTGCCCAGATACCAGCTCACCGTGCTGTTGAAGACTATCTCGATATCGGGTTCTGAATCGGCGTTAAGGCTTTTTCCCGCAATTTTTTCAGCCAGGGCAATCGGGTAGAAAACATCGGGTTTGAAAGCCCCGATGCTCCATCCGCCTGAAAAAGCCGTTATTGTTGAATTGGCAAGTACACCTGTTGATGATATTCTCTGCCACGTCAGTTTCAAAGTGAAAGCAGCATCCTCAGGCAGAACCGATCTGATTATGGAAACCGCGTATTCCGCGGCAACCCTTGCTTCCGCGCTGAATCCGGAATAGATCACACTGATGCCTGCACCTCCCTTTGAATCAGCAACCTTTTTAAATGAAGCGGGAGGTGGTATATACATCCTGTTTACCCTGGTGCCTGCATAGCACACACCCGTAACCGAAGAGTTAAAAATAATATCCTGTGCCCGGATAGCGGGAACAGTGATTAGAAAAAGAATAACCGCGAGTATACTGAAGCCTCTCATGTGGCTGACTCAGTCTCTCCCTCAGCTCCTCTAAGTTTCATTATATCCCTGTCGAACTGGTACATATTGTTCTTTCCGACCAGATGAAGCTTGTCGATGATGGTCCTGACGGATGACTCCTCCTCGACCTGTTCCATTACAAACCACTGCAGGAAATTAAGTGTATTGAAATCCTTCTCGTCAAGAGTGAGGGCAACCATTTCATTTATACTGGCGGTAACGAATTCCTCGTGCTTTAAGACCTCCTTAAACATCTCCTCAACATTCTTGTATTCAACGGGGGGTTTCTTAAATGCAGGAATAACGGCTTTACCGCCTCTCTCGTTAATGTATTTGATGAATTTCAGCATGTGCATCTTCTCTTCCTCGGCCTGGGCATACAACCATTCGGCAATTCCCGCGAATCCTGATGTTTCAGCCCATACTGCCATGGCAAGATAAAGATTGGAGGAGTAACCTTCCCTTTCAACCTGTCTGTTGCATATCTCTTCAACTTTTTTCTTCAGCATAATATTGTATTTTTGGTTTATAACTTGAGTGCATATAACATTCATTCAGCTCCTATTGTTCATCATCAATAAGCTCCTCAACCTTATTCAGGAGTTCGGCAACCGAAAATGGCTTGGAGAAGACTGCATCGGCACCCAGCGCTTTTGCCAGGCTCAGGTAGTTGCCCGGCCCGGCCTTTCCTCCGCCACAAATCGCTATGATCCTGAGAGATGGCTTTATTTCCCTGAGTTTCATTATCACTTTAAGCCCATCTTCGTCAGGCATAATCAGGTCTGTAATTACAAGGTCGGTAACTTCAGGCCTGAAGCGGGTGATGGCTTCCCTTCCATTGCCGGCTTCGATTACGGTGAAGTTCCTTCTTGCAAGGGCTACCTTCAGCATCTCCTTGAGTTCAGGTTCATCTTCAACGAGAAGTATTGCTGCCATGATTAAATCTTAAAACCCTAAAATTAGTTATTCTTCTGTTAAAAACTGCTTTTTTAATGATTATTGAGCGGGTCAGGCTACCGGAAGCATAATCCTGAAGCGGCTTCCCCGACCAGGTGCTGATGATACCCTTATATACCCACCCATCTCCTTCACCAGGCTGCTCACTACCGACAGGCCCATCCCGGATCCCGATTCCCTTGTGGTAAAGCCGGGCTCAAATATTCTCTCCCTCGAACATTTACTTATTCCCCTGCCTGTGTCGGTAAAGGATATGAGAGCATACCCGGTTGCCGGAACTTCATTCCCGGGCTCTTTGACCAGTTCATTTTTCTTCAGGCGTGCAAGCCGTACGGTCAGTGTTCCGGATTTTCCCTCCATTGCCTGTATGGCATTGGTCATCAAGTTAATGAAAACCCTGAAAAGATGAACCGGAACGGCCACTACAGTAACTTCATCCCTGGTTAAACTTGTTTTGACAGCAACTCCCCGGGGAGATATCCCCCTGATTAATCCAATGCATTCCCTTAGTACTCCATTTACAGAAACAATCTCTTTCCTTTGCGGAGCATTCGCTCCTGAGCCAAGGATCTCCTGTGTAAGCGAACCAGCCTTGTCAACGGCATTAAGTATCTCCCGGGCTTTCCGGGCTGATGGCGATCCCGGAGGCAGGTCTTCAAGAAGCATCTCAGCATATCCTGAAATAGCAGCAAGGAGATTATTCAGATCGTGGGCTATCCATGCAGCATTAGTCTCTTCGGCTCCTGTTTTCCTGTCACCGGGACTCCTCCTTTTAAGATCCGGCATTTCATTTACCTGGTTCCTTTTCATGCGGCGGGAGATTAAGAGATTCTGGCCCTTCAGGGAATATCGAGGTTGAAAGCCTTTTTGAATTCCTTAATAGCAGGATACTTCGACACGAGGTAGTTATACTTCTGCTCGTCTGTATAGAGAATGTCATTCGACTGGGATAAATCTACAATGGTCTCAATATCAACGCCACCCATTATAAACTTTGTATCCAGGAACCCGATCAGCCTGCTTTTGTAATTCTGAACAAAGAGGTCTTTCTGGGCGGCATTCGTAAGATGAATCCTGATTGTCTGGCCATTCTCGAGCTCAGGTCTTATGGTCTTGAACATGCTGACTATCCTGGTGCCTTCTCCTTTCAGCCTGCCGGTGAACTCTGCCCATGCTTCCGACAAGGACTCGGGTGTCAGTCTCTCCCTTGATTCAATGTCAACTGTGGTCAGGTCCTGCTTATCTGTATCGTCAGGTTTGGCGGCTGGTTCCTCTCCTTCCGCCATGATTTCCTTTATTGAGATGCTTTTTATGGGTTTTGGGGTAGCAGGAATATGCCTGCTATCAGGCACTTCAGATGTTCTGTCGGCTGGTTTGCCCGGAGACCCGACTGGTTCGCGGATTATTTCTGATCTTGCAGGAAGAGGAAGTTCCTCTTCCCCAGGTTCATTTACCCGTGCATCAGGCTTTTTTTTTTCTGACCGTTCTCCGATCTCTTCCATTATCATACAAAGGCGTATCATGGCAAGCTCTACATGGAGTCTCTGGTTCCTGCTCGCCTTGTATGCAAGATCACAGCTGTTTCCCGTATCGAGTGCTTTTATCAGGAACTCTGCCGGAGTGGCGGCAGCCTGCTGGATATATCTTTGTCTGACCGATGGGGTAGCCTCGAGCAGCTTCACAGTGATCTCATCCTTGCTCACAAGCAGGTCGCGCAGATGGCTGTTCAGTCCGGATATGAAATTATTGCCGTCAAATCCCTTCTGCAGGACCTCATTGAAGATAAGCAGGATTGAAGATATGTCGCCTTTGAGTGCTGCTGAAACGCATTTGAAATAGTACTCGTAATCAAGCACATTGAGATTCTCGATAACATCCGTGTAGGTTATCTTCCTGCCGCTGAGGCTCACTATCTGATCGAAAATGGACAACGCATCCCTGAGCGCGCCGTCTGCCTTCTGAGCTATTATATGAAGAGCCTCCTCCTCGGCCGCAACGCCTTCCATCTTAGCCACATACGACAAGCGCCCGACTATATCCTCGATTCTGATCCTGTTGAAGTCGAAGATCTGACAGCGCGACAATATTGTGGGAATAATCTTGTGCTTCTCGGTGGTTGCCAGGATAAATACTGCGTGGGAAGGTGGTTCTTCGAGTGTCTTGAGAAAAGCATTGAAGGCCGACGATGAAAGCATGTGGACCTCATCTATTATATATACGCTGTACTTTCCAACCTGAGGCGGTATCCTGACCTGGTCGGTGAGAGTCCTTATGTCCGAAACAGAATTGTTGGATGCTGCATCCAGTTCGTGTATGTTGAATGACCTCATTGTGTTGAAAGAAAGGCACGATTCGCAATGGTCACATGCTTCAGTGTTTTCCGTAAGATTGGTGCAGTTTATTGTTTTGGCCAGGATCCTTGCACAGGTTGTTTTGCCCACTCCACGGGGTCCGCAGAATAGATAAGCTTGCGATAGCAACCTGTTTCTAATGGCACTCTTGAGGGTATTTGTAATTGAATCCTGCCCGACCACCATGTCAAAGGTGGAGGGACGGTATTTTCTTGCTGAAACGATGAAATTCTCCATAAAACCATTACTGGTAACCACAATGAATCACAAATATAACCAAAAAGCCTGTCAGGAATCAACCTGTTGATAAATAAAGGATATCATCATGATTTATACCGGGTAAGCACGGAATATTCATTTTTCGTCCGGATAATTTTTGTATAAAATAAAATAATTGTAGCTTTGCGAGCCAAAATAATTTAACAAAAACCAATTAATAACTATGTTGAATCATTACGAAACCGTTTTCATTGCAACTCCCGTTTTGTCTGAGAATCAGATGAAGGAAGCGGTTCACAAATTCAAGAAGGTGATCACCGACAACAGCGGTGAGATAGTCCACGAGGAGAACTGGGGCCTGAAAAAGCTGGCCTACCCTATTCAGAAAAAGTCGACAGGCTTCTATTATCTGATTGAGTTCAATGGTCCGGGTGAACTGATTTATAAACTTGAGATTCAGTATCGCCGGGATGAGAGGATCATCAGATTCCTGACCTTCAGGATGGAAAAATATGCCGTGGAGTATGCGGAAAAGAAGAGAAGGCAGAAAGAAACAGAAAAACAATTAATTGAGGAATAGGCCATGGCACAGAATGAATCGGAGATCAGGTATCTCACACCTCCCACGGTAGAGGTTAAAAAGAAGAAGTATTGCAGGTTCAGGAAGAACAGGATCAAGTATATCGATTACAAGGATCCTGAATTCCTGAAGAAGTTTCTCAACGATCAGGGAAAGATATTGCCGAGAAGAATTACAGGCACTTCGCTCAAATTTCAGCGCAAGGTGTCAACAGCAGTCAAGAGGGCACGGCATCTGGCTCTTCTGCCTTACGTGACTGACCTTTTAAAATAAGGAGGAGATTATATGGAGATCATATTATTGCAGGATGTCAACAAGCTTGGCCACAAGGACGATATTGTTACCGTTAAGGACGGTTATGGAAGGAACTTCCTTATTCCCAAAGGTTTTGCCGTAGCGGCCACTGCCTCTGTTAAGAAAATGCATGCCGAGAACCTGAGGCAGAGAGCCCACAAGGAGGAGAAGATTAAAGCTGCAGCCCAGGAGGTGGCAGACAAGCTTTCGCAGGTCAAGATCGTTGTAGGGGCGAAAACCAGCTCTTCCGGAAAGATATTCGGTTCGGTCAACACCATACAGCTGGCAGAATCTCTGAAAGAGAAGGGATTTGAGATCGACAGGAAGAATATTTCCCTGCCGGAAGATCAGATAAAAGAGGTAGGCAACTACAAGGCCTTCATCAAACTTCACCGTGATGTTAAGGTGGAGATTGACTTCGAGATAGTTGCAGAATAGACTACCCCCTACTTCATAGCTATTGTCTCGATCTCGATAAGCGCACCCAGAGGCAGCTGCTTTACAGCAAATGCCGATCGTGCAGGCTGATTCTCAAAGTAATAGGTGGCATAGACCTTGTTCATAGCCGCAAAATCGCTGATATCACTAAGGAATACGGTTGATTTAACCACCTCGATAAAGCTGTACCCGGCTTCGTTTAGTATTGCTTCGATGTTCTTTAAGACCTGATGGGCCTGCGCTGTAATATCCCCGTCAATCAGCCTGCCTGTGGCCGGATCGATTGCTACCTGCCCGGACACAAACAGCATCCCGTTCATTTCAACTGCCTGACTGTAAGGCCCTCCGGCAGCAGGGGCCTTTGTGGTGGAAATAATTCTCTTCATTTCATTAATTGTTAGTAGTACTGGTCGTTAAAATCTTTTCTGCGTTCATACTTCAGATCAGAGAGTATAGCGGCTTTTACCCTGATTGTAAAATTCCACATCTTCATTGAGCCGTTGGGTACCCAGTTGAAGCTCATATCCCAGCAGTGCAGGTCGCGTGAGATTCCGATTTGTGTCATTGTTATCTCCTTCATCCTGAAATCGTATCCGCTGGTATAGACTATGTTCATCTTTTTTGTCAGCGAAAGAGTCCCGTTAAATGAGAGTGTCTGCGTGATAGCTGGCTGCAATAATGATTTTGTATAGTTAAGGTTGTACCTTACACTGAGTGTCCATGGAACGTCAAACACCGGGTAACCGTACTCATCCGTCAATGTTGCCTGCGGACCAGCCTGGGGTAACTGTCCGGCACCCGGACCCAACAGCTGGTCAGATCCTCCCGGCCTCGATGGCTGAGCCGGACCGGAGGCGCCCCTGCCGCCCTTACCCTTAATCAGCTCAGCCACATTGAAATCGAGACTGACGTTAAAGGTGTTCAGCCTCATCAGCTTCCTCTCACTCGCAAAAAGAAATGTACCTGTCTGCCTGCCGTTCCTGTCCAGTGCATACAGCGAGAAGTTACTTCCGGCCGATATATTGAAATTATTCATGATCCTTGTGCGCATGACAAAGTTAACCGGCGACCATCTCATGGAATCTGCAAAGATATTGTAAGATGTTGATATGCCGAAGTTCTCGATGAGACTCACCTTTGTGGCCTTTCCTGTTGTATCGTTCTTCTGAAGAACCTTCGCTTCAAGAATATTTGTGACGCTGAAGTTGATACCGCTTGATCGTCGCGGCAGGGAGGGTGTGCCAAATACAGACCCCTCAAAAACCGAATATTCAGCAATCCTTCCCAGTGTGTCTGTCTGGACCTTCCTGTAAAGGTCGGAGCTGAAGCCTTTCAGCGAAGGGGTGTAATTGAAGCTTACCGCGGGCTTCATCACATGCCTGATAGCCTGCACCCTTGAATCGGGTTTTATGAATGTATATGTTCCGAATACCTGAGGATTGAAGCTGGCACTTATCGAGGGATTTAGTGCATGTCCGTAGAAAAATCCCCGTGCGGTGTCGATCACCACCTTCGGTTCTTCCCTGTTGATCTCCTCATTGAAATAGGCCGGATTCCAGGTTTTTGTGATCTTCTGGGTATAAAGGACTCCGGAGTAGGACACCTGCGGAGAGATGGCAAAATTCCTGAAGGGACGGAACTGAACGCTCAGAGGTATCTCATGCTTGAAGCCATTTCTCATGTTTTTGAAAACATCCCTCGTAAAAAGAAGGCTGTCGTAAGTATTGATCTGGTTGTCGAGCGATGCAGAGTACTGGAACTGTAGCTCCTGGTACCATTTGCCGGTTGACCTTACATTCCGTCCCCTGAATGGGTAGATCCTGGCGGCGTTAAAGCTGACTTTTGGAAGATTAAGACCCACAGTCTTGTTTTTAACGTTCTGGCTGTGGTTC
>CAYRQY010000089.1:0-9152 GCA_964426435.1 uncultured Rikenellaceae bacterium
GCCCCTATCGTGATGTTAACCGAATTGGAAATAAGTCCCCAAACACCTATTTCTCTTTTTAGCCCTTCATTATCGGTCACCTGGAACAGTTTAAAAGTTATTATACCGGAATCAGTTCAATTACCTGCAAGCACGACAAGCCGTTCTCTCCCCAATACCCTCCTCCCCTGCTTGATCTGCAGGATATAATAACCAGCCATTGAAGGTGAGACCGGAATACTAATCTTCTGACTTCCTGCTGCTCCAGGGTTATATACGGAGTTGAGCACTTTTCTTCCGAGAAGATCATAGATCTCAATCTCGAGACCATAGTCAAAATAGAGGTAGATTTCAATATTAAGGATATTCCTGACGGGATTGGGGTATATAGTTAAAGCATAAGCACCGGCGGAAGTATCGGACAAAACTCTCACGGGAACATTCATATCCAGCCAGGCAAGACGTGCCCTGACCCAGTTTTTAAGCCAGTTTACCTCCTGTTCGTGGGTGGTTCCGATATAATAGTTCGGCCATACATAAGTGCCCAGAATCGGCCAGCGGGCAAAATTACGGGCGATTGCCGTTCCCAGGTATTCCACGGTCGTATCAATGCAGTTCATTATCGAATCGTTCATAAAAGAGCTCTCCCTCAGGGCTTTCCATCTGTTTGCGAATGCACGTGTATAACCCGGATCCTCCATCAGGCGGGCCCACCAGTGCATTGTGAAGTTTTCTGTCGGACCGTAATTCAGGTAAAGCCATCTGTTTGTAGCCAGATTGAGCTCAGAATAGTTAACATTTCCATAGGCAAGGTCGAAGTCCCACAGCGGACCGGCGAAGAGCTTTCCCCCGTCGGAATTCTTCTTTTTATAAAAAAAGGTACTGTAACGGTAACCGTCAACATTATTGGTGAGCTCCTGCATTATCTGGAAATCCACAAACGACATAATATCAAGGTATTTTCTGAAACCGGTTTCCTGATCTTTAAATGAGGTGCCGTTCAGCGTGTTTTCCATTTCAAGCAGATAATCTTGGATGTATGTTTTCTGCTGCGTCACTATTTCATAATACCTCGGATAAACATAGGTAAACTTATAAGTACGGGCGTTGTAATACCTGTTCGATGGGTAGGTTCTGAAGTACATGTCAGAGGAAAGGTCGCCGGTCTTATCCACCTTAAATATATATCCGCCTGTGAGATCATCACCACTGATCTCATCAGGGTTCAATTTGTTAATATTAACCCTGTTATCATCCCTCTTGATCTTCTCCATCAGCATATAAATACCATTATAGCTCCCGTTGAGATAAAGCTCACAGAACCGGTATCGTGGCTGCCAGTCTCCCATCCTGCTGCCGAGATAGAATGTAAGTGAGTTGCGCAGCAGGCTCTTGTCCGAGTAAGGTGCATAGAGTATCCAGTCCTGCTCCAGAGGCATTCCGAGCAAACTCACATTCAGGTTATTACCGGACTCATCGCGGGTTTCAAGACCGTAGCTCTTCTTGGGGAACATCTGTGACGACTGTCCCCTGATCTCAATGCCAATATAACCATCATAATCAGTCCCCGGATCCGAAGGATCATTAAGCTGTCCTGGCCCGTTATCTATAACCTTCATAAGGGCAGTTATCTTGGGCTCGTTCACTATTGTCAGGCCGCGTGTATCAATAACAACCAGGGGAAGATGTGATTTTTCATCTGCATTGCCCTTTTCTGAAGCAGGCGTCTGGGCATAAAGCAGGTTGCACCAGATACTGATGGTAAGTATCGAACAAACCCAAATACACCTCCTGATCATTTTCACAACCTACGCCTTCAATAAGGTTTAAAAGAGAAACCTGTCTTTATTTTTATTTATAGAGAACTTCGGATTGTTAAGTATATTACCTTTATATAATAATTGATAGACAAAATCCAGATCAAAAATAACCATATTTAATAATCAGCCTGAGAAAATAAAAGCAATACCACAATTATTATGCCCGTTATAACAAAGTCAACTCTTGATTTTTTACAAGATCTTAAAGGCAACAATAGCAGGGAATGGTTTGCTGCCAACCGCAAACATTATGAGAAGGCAAAAGCGGAGTACGAGATATTCGTACAGGCGTTGATTAACAGGATCTCGGAATTTGATCCGGTTTTCAAGGGCCTTGACGTGAAAGCCTGCACCTACAGAATCAACCGCGACATCAGGTTTTCTAACGATAAAACCCTGTACAAGACTCACATGGGGGCTTTCATAGTGAGAGGAGGCAAGAACTTTGCCGACCGTTATGCCGGCTACTATATCCACGTGGAGCCGGGTGACCAGAGCATGATTGCCGGAGGTGCATATATTCCTCCCAGACCATGGCTCTCTGCAATCAGGGAAAAGATTGACCTGCAGGGTGAAGAATTGGTACGGATAATAAAGAACCGGGAATTTGTAAAGCATTTCGGGGAGATTGAGGGAGAGAAGCTGAAAACTGCTCCATTCGGTTATCCGAAAGACCATAGGTTTATCGACCTGCTCAAAATGAAAAGCTACCTCGTCTCAAGGATGTTAAGTGACGAAGAGATAACGGGTCAGGGTTGCTTTGAATTGATCGCTGATGCCTGCAGGACTATGAAACCTTTCAATGATTTCCTCAGCGAATACTGACTCCCGGTGAAATAATTTGCAGGAATAATTATATTTCAAAAAATTCATATATTTCGTGGCAATTTAAAAACTGACTCATGAAGAAACTGATCTTTCCTTTCTTGTTGATCTTTCTGGCTGTATCTGCCTACGGCCAGTCTGGTTCTCTTATTAAAGCGGGTATGAAAGCGCCGGAATGGAAGTTCCCGGATGCTGACAAGAATGACTTCACAATGGATTCATGGCCCGGTAAAGTATTACAGGTCAATTATGTCGATCCGGATGAATCGGATCTCAATGATCCCTTCAACGATGCCATCAACAAAGCCATCGACGTTGACAAAAGGATAAGCCGTGATGATTTCAAGGGTTTCGGTATAGTTGATGCAAAATCGACATGGAAGCCTAACGGTCTTATACGCCTGATTGCAGGAAACAAGGCCAAGAAATATGATACAACGATCCTTTTTGACTACAAGGGGGTTCTCCAGGATGTCTGGGGAATGCCGAGGGACAGTTACAGTGTGGTTATTCTCGACAAGAACAGGATCTGCAGGGCAGTCTACACGGGTAAGATCCCTGACTCAGAGCACGAGAAGATAATCCAGCTTATTATCGAGCTGACAAAGGAGTAACAGCACCAGCCTCACTCCTCTTCTTTAATATCGGAGATATCCCTGCCCAGTCGTGCCTTGATCCTTTCAAGGTCATTCTTGATTACGGCTACTGTCTGGATGAGTTGTTTTTCCGGTAACACCGGATCCGGCAATTCGCTGCTTATATAGTTGACGAATCTCCATACCTCCTTTACCTCGTTCACATGAACCTCGTAGGGTTCATATATAGGGTTGAGAGAGTACAGAACAAGCTTGCCGCTTTTTGCAAGGTTGTTTTCCACTATCTTGAAAACTATGCCATCGTCGATCGTGAAAACAACATAAGCCTTGCCGCTCACTATCTCCATCCAGTCCTGAAGGAATTCACCCGTCACCCACGAGCCGTCAGGTATCGGAAGCATTGAATCGCCTTTAAGCTGGAATGTACGGTATTTCCTTTTATCTGAAAGGAAAGGGAGCCTGAAGACCGGCAGCTCGCCAATGAATTCCGGATCGGCATAACCTGTCGTATAACCTGCCTTTGCTTTCTCGGGGACCAGTTCAATGTTCTCCCTGTTCTCTGAATTTACCGTGGTAGCAAGTACCCTCAGATTGCTTCCCTTTATGTATGCATCATACCCCCTCTCCAGCTCCCCGAGCTGACTCTCAGGCAATTTCATCAGGTCTATCTTCAGCAATGTGTCAATTGACATATTGAAATACCCTGAGAATGAGACAAGTATTTCAATACCTGGCTGCGCGACACCATTCTCGTAACCGCTGAGGGTTGAACGTTTCAGGTTAAGGGCGACTGCAACTTCATCCTGCGTTCTTCCCCTTCTTTTTCTTAAAAATTTTATGTTCGATGTGAAGTACATAATGAAAAATTGATTATATTGTAATCATAATTTTGATTAATTACTAATCAAAAATAAAATATAATTATGAAATAACCAAGAAAAATGTAAAAAAGTCATGTTTTTCTCAGGCAACATAGAACGTTCGATACTGCATCTCGACCTCGACACCTTCTTCGTGTCGGTGGAAAGGCTTAAGAACAGCACTCTTACAGGCCGGCCGGTGATAATCGGCGGCATGTCGGACCGCAGCGTGGTATCAAGCTGCAGCTATGAAGCCCGGAAATATGGCGTGAGTTCTGCCATGCCCATGAAGATGGCGAGGCTGATGTGTCCCGAGGCAATAGTGATAAGGGGCGATATGGAGCTCTACAGCAACTACTCCCGCATGGTTACGGAAATAATTGCTGAAAGGTCGCCTTTATACGAAAAAGCCTCAATCGATGAGCATTACATCGATCTTACCGGCATGGACCGTTTTTACGGATGCTGTAAATGGTCGCATGAACTGCGGCAGTTCATAATAAAGGAGACAGGATTGCCTGTATCTGTAGGCCTTTCCGTGAACAAAACAGTGTCGAAAATAGCTGCCGGCGAAGCAAAGCCAAACGGCGAGATTGAAGTCGGAAAAGAGATCGTCCTCCCCTTCCTCGACCCGCTGTCGATAAGGAAAATACCGATGATCGGGCAGAAGAGCTACCATACCCTTCGCTCGATGGGCATTGCCACCATCTATACACTCAGGAACATCCCCTCAGAGATGCTCGCCAGACTGATGGGGAAAAACGGCATCGAGGTGTGGAAAAGAGCAAACGGAATAGACTCCACTCCTGTTTTCAGCTATTCAGAACAGAAATCGATAAGCACCGAACACACTTTCGAGAAAGACACCACCGATATGGCAAGGCTGAACCAGATACTGGTGAGCATGGTTGAAAAGATCTCGTACGAGCTCCGGAAACAGGAGAAGCTCACATCGTGTGTTACGGTAAAAATAAGATATTCAAACTTCGACACCCATACGCTTCAGAAAAGGATACCCTATACATCTTTCGACCATGTTCTCGCAGGTATAGCGAAAGAGCTTCTTGCCAGACTCTACCAGCGGCGTATGCTTATAAGGCTCATAGGCGTGAGATTCAGCCACATGGTGAGAGGCGTGCAGCAACTCGACATGTTCGACGACACTCCGGAGAAGGTGAGCCTCTACATGGCTATCGACAAGTTCAGGAGACGTTACGGAAGCAGTGCAGTACGCAGGGCCGTGGGCATAATGACCCAGAAGGAAAAAGAGGAAAGAGCAGTCAAGCTGCTCCTCAACACGAAAAAAGAACAGGAGATGATGGAGGAGAGATTAAAAGGATATATGATGTATGGGTTTGGACACTGAACGGCGCAAAGGCGTAAAGGCTCAAAGGCACAAAGGCATTAAGAGTTACGAAAATCTGTTTTACCGTTGAGTCATAGCGCCATTGAGCCGTTGCGCCGCTGAGCCGCTGAGCCGCAGAACCGTTGAGCCATGTATCTTAACTGTCACACATACTACAGCCTACGCTACGGCACCATGTCGGTAGAACAGCTTGTGCAGAATGCAGCCGCTGCGAAAGCCGGTTCAATTGTGCTCACCGATATCAATAACTCCACGGCAATACCGGAATTCGCAGATGAATGCACCAGGAACGCTATAAGGCCACTGGCAGGCATTGAATTCAGAAACGGCAACGATCTCCTATATATCGGGATAGCCCGCAATAACAGCGGGATGAGAGAGCTGAACGAGTTTCTCACAAATCATAACCAGGAGAAGAAACCCCTCCCCTTCCCTGCCCCTCGGTTTTCCCAGGCATACACCATTTACCCGCTGTCGGGGAGCCCGGACAGAAAGCTGTACGACAATGAACGCACAGGTATAAGACCGTGTGAAATAAACAGGCTGGTGACAATGCCCGGGTCATCCGCCAGGCATCAGATGGTGCTGCTTCAGCCGGTAACCTTTTCAGAACGGGATGACATATTCATTCACAAAAACCTGAGGGCAGTCGACAACAATGTGCTTCTCAGTCACCTTAAGCCGTCTCAGTGTGCCTCAGAGGATGAGTTCTTCCGGGAGCCTTCAGCCGTCGACCGGCTGATGCGGGAACATCCCGAAATAATGGAAAACACCCGCAGGCTGATGGATGACTGCTCTCTCGATTTTGACCGTGAGAGCCTTAAAAACAAAAAGGTATATTCCGCCAGCAGGTATGACGACAAGCTCCTTCTCGAAAAACTTGCGTGGGACGGAATGGCATACAGGTACGGGAAAGAGAACAGCGAAGCAAAGAGAAGGATACGGCATGAGCTTGAGATAATTGACAGGCTGGGGTTTTCGGCATATTTTCTCATTACATGGGATATCATCCGTTACTCAATGGCAAGAGGGTTCTATCACGTGGGCCGGGGCAGCGGAGCAAACTCCATTGTTGCTTATTGCCTGAAAATCACCAACGTTGATCCCATCGACCTGAATCTTTACTTCGAGAGATTCATCAATCCCCGGCGAAGCAGTCCGCCCGACTTTGACATCGATTATTCATGGAAGGAAAGGGATGAGGTTATTGATTATATCTTCAGGCGTTACGGGTACAGTCATACCGCTCTTCTCGGCACCATAAGCACCTTCAGGGGACGCTCCATCGTGCGCGAGCTCGGTAAGGTCCACGGTCTTCCGAAAGAGGAGATTGACGCCCTGATCGAGAATCCGTCGTCCGACACGAACAGTAACGGTATAACGGAAACTATCTTCAGGACAGGGCTCAGGATAGCCGATTTCCCCAATATGAGGAGCATACACGCAGGAGGCATTCTAATCTCCGAAGAACCGCTGACCTGTTACACGGCCCTCGACATGCCCCCAAAAGGTTTCCCCACGACACAGTGGGATATGTATACCGCCGAGGAGATCGGCTTCGAGAAGCTCGATATACTTAGTCAGCGGGGTATCGGACATATCCGGGAGAGCGCGGAGATAATCATGCACAACCGCGCCATTGATGTCGACGTGCACGCAATACAG
The DNA here is from genome assembly GCA_964426435.1 of uncultured Rikenellaceae bacterium. Taxonomy (GTDB): domain Bacteria; phylum Bacteroidota; class Bacteroidia; order Bacteroidales; family VadinHA17; genus LD21. The sequence continues at coordinate 7,112 of CAYRQY010000089.1, forward strand.
AAGTTCAAGAACGACCGGAAGGTGAAGGAGCACCTGAAGAGCGGGGAGACAAAAGGGTGCTTCTATATCGAAAGCCCCTCGATGCGGGGACTTCTCCAGAAGCTTAAATGCGAAGATTACACCACCCTTGTTGCAGCCAGCTCGGTCATAAGGCCGGGTGTGGCTCGTTCGGGAATGATGCGCCAGTACATTTACCGGTTTCATAATCCGGGTAAGTTTGAATACATACATCCCGTGATGAAGGAACAGCTCGAGGAGACTTTCGGCGTTATGGTGTACCAAGAGGATGTTCTTAAGGTTTGCCATCATTTCGCGGGACTCGACCTTGCCGATGCCGACACCCTTCGCCGTGCAATGAGCGGCAAATACCGTTCGAAAAAGGAAATGCAGCGCATCGTTGACAAGTTTTTCTCAAACTGCCGTGAAAGGGGCTACAGCGAGGAGATAACAAAAGAGGTTTGGCGCCAGATCGAATCATTCGCAGGATACTCCTTTTCAAAGGCTCACTCTGCTTCCTATGCTGTCGAGAGTTTTCAGAGTCTGTGGCTCAAGGCACACTTCCCGCTCGAGTTCATGGTAGCAGTTATCAATAATTTCGGGGGATTCTACAGGACATGGGTTTATGTGCACGAAGCAAAACGACAGGGAGCAGCTGTAAGGCAACCATGCGTAAATAAAAGTAATTACAAGACAACTATATATGGTTCAGATATATATATCGGATTCATACATATAATGAGCCTTGAGGAAAAAGTGGCACGATCGGTCGAAGAGATCAGAAAACGTGAAGGTCCCTTCAGCGGCCTGAACGACTTTATTACGAGGGTATGCCCCGGTCTCGAGCAGGTGATACTGCTCATCAGGGCCGGAGCCTTCAGGTTCACCGGCAAGCAAAAAGCGGTGTTGCTATGGGAGGCACACATGATGATGAACAAGACAAAACAGAATCAGGTTAAACCGCTCTTCCCCTCCCCCGGCCGCAATTTCACCCTGCCTGAACTTGAACAGGGAAGCCTTGAAGATGCATACGACGAGATAGAACTGCTCGGGTTCCCTCTCACACTGAGCTGGTTCGATATGCTCGAAACATCATTCAGGGGCGATGTGCCTGCCTGTGAGATGATAAGGTATGCCGGCAGGACAATCAGGATGGTCGGACATCTGGTGACAATAAAATATATCAGGACAATAAAGAAGGAATGGATGAATTTCGGATGCTTCATCGATGCCCGCGGAGATTATTTCGATACCACACATTTTGCCTCTTCACTGAAAAACTACCCCTTCAGGGGAAGCGGAACCTACCTCATACTTGGAAAGGTAACTGAAGAATTCGGGGTTCCCTCACTCGAGGTTGAGAAGCTGGCCCGGCTTCCCGTAAGGCAGGACCTGAGGTATGGTTAATGATTATTTCACACTGTCGTGACGCAGAGCCCTGAGGACTCCCTTAATTGACTGTATCCGCCGTATAATCCCCTGAAGGATATTATTGTTTGTAACCATTATATTTAGCTGTCCTTCAAACATCCCGTCATCCATGCTGTAATTGAAGCTCCTGACATTCACCTTATAATCCGACAGAATATCTGAGATCTTGTTTACAATACCTATATCTTCAATCCCCGTGATCTTTACTGAGGCAGTGAAAAGGGAGGCCGATTTGGGTTTGGTCCAGTGTGCCCCGACGACCCTGTAGGGAAACCTTGAGAGAAGGTACTGTGCATTCGGACAATTGGTTCTGTGGATTTTTATGCCTTCGGCTATTGCCACGAAGCCGAATATTGAATCACCCAGCACCGGATTGCAGCATCTGGCAAGTTTGTAGTCAAGACCTTCAATCTTGTCTTCAATCACCAGAAAGTCTGAAAACTGCGCTCCGAAAAGATCCTTAACATCCTTATCCTGAATCTCAGTGACAGGAACTGCACTTTCGTCACTCTCCTCTTTTGTGAGTACTGCCTTTATATCGAGCGGTTCAATCTTTCCGGTTGCTACCTGATAATAGAGATCCTGTGAGGTTTTAAAGTTGTAATGATCGAGA
>CAYRQY010000090.1:0-9097 GCA_964426435.1 uncultured Rikenellaceae bacterium
TCTCACCTTCGCTTCCCTCTGGTCAGCTTCGGTGAGCAAAGCGCGGAATTGCGTCGCTTCGCTCCTTATCTTCGGACTTCGGGCTTCGGACTTCGGGCTTCGGGCTTCCGTCACATTTTGGGACGCAGAATAAAATGAGTAAGGTGCTTTTTGAATATATTGTTTATCAATTCAAACCAAAACCAGGATCATGAAAGTTCATCTGAAGATTTTTGTAACCGCATTGCTTCTTGCAGTCTCTGCCCTATGGCTCAGCTCCTGCAAAAAGGACCCTGTTCCGCCAACTGTCACCACGGCGGGAGTGTCAGCGGTCACTCTTACAACAGCAACTGCCGGGGGTAATGTCACTGCCGACGGAGGTGCTGAGGTCACATCAAGGGGAGTCTGCTGGAACACATCGGAGAATCCGACAATCGCAAACAACAAGACATCCGACGGCACCGGAACCGGCTCCTTTACCAGCAGCCTTACAGGGCTGAGTCCGGGCACCCCTTATTATGTCCGGGCTTATGCTACTAATGCAGCCGGAACAACCTACGGCAACCAGCAGTCATTTACCACCAGCCCTGTTCTTCTTGCCACGGTAACAACCGCCGGAATCTCCACATATAATGATATAACTGCCGTTTCAGGCGGGGAAATTACAAATGACGGGGGTGGCAATATTACAGCACGTGGGGTTTGTTGGAGCAGTGCTACACAAACACCGACAATATCAGACAGTAAAACTGAGGATGGAACAGGAACTGGAAGCTTTACCAGTAACCTGACAAACCTGCAGCCTGGCACTATATATTGGGTAAGAGCCTATGCTGTAAATAGTGCAGGACCCAATTATGGTAGTCCCGTAAGCTTTACTACCCTGTTGGCGGGCCAGATCCGGGATGTCGACGGTAATATTTATAACACAGTAACCATAGGGACTCAGATATGGATGGCAGAGAATCTTAAAACCACAAAATATAACGATGGCACAGATATACCTTTAGTTCCTGGCACGTGGTATAGTTTAACAACTCCCGCCTACTGCTGGTACGATAATGATCAGGCAGCTAATGCTGATCCGTACGGAGCTTTATACAGTTATTACGCAGTTGAAACAGGCAAACTTTGTCCTGCTGGCTGGCATGTGCCATCTTACTATCAGGAGTACCAGGCATTAATAGATTATCTTGGTGGTAATTCGGTTGCAGGAGGTAAGCTGAAAGAGAAAGGCACCACTCACTGGCAGAGCCCCAATACAGGAGCAAGCGATGATTATGGCTTTACGGCTGTACCCGGTGGAATAAAGATGATTGAATATTTTACTGGATTGGGAATTGAGGCGGGCTTATGGTCCAGCTCAGTTGAGGCAACAACTGCGCGCTATCTATCTCTTAATTACAATTATGAATCAGCGGGTTATGGCGGTGCAGTTAAAAGAGTTGGCCTCTCTGTCCGCTGCCTGAAAGATTGATCTTAAACCTCACCCCGGCGGAAAGCAGATTTTAAGTCATTTCGGCGGTCTGGAAATCGTGGAGAACTTTATGTTTAAAATCCCTGGTCATTCCTGGGGCTCATAAAATTGAATGACTACTGAATGACCACCGAATGACTATTGAATGACTACCGAATGACCACCGGATGACCACCGAATGACTATCGAATGACTACCGAATGACAATCAAATATCGGATTGTCAGCAGTCAGGCAGAGGTCTTCGGTCTCTGCCCATAATTTTCTTGTTTCATATTCATCTGTTTATTACCTTTATCATAAAACTGTAAAAAAGGATAATCCATTCCTTAACAAATCGTACATGCCACACGACGTTTTTATAAGCTACTCCAGCATCGATAAAAGTGCTGCTGATACTGTCTGTGCCATACTTGAACAAAACGGAATCCCTTGCTGGATGGCCCCGAGAAACATCACACCGGGGGTGCCCTTTGCCGAGGCCATTATTAAAGCCATAAAAGAATCAAAGGCATTTATCCTGATCTATTCTCAGAATTCGAACAACTCACTGCAGGTCATAAAAGAGGTGGACCGGGCAGTGCACCACGGACTGGCGATCATAACCCTTCGACTCGAGGATGTCCCCATGTCAGATCAGCTCGAGTATTATTTAAGCGACGTCCACTGGCTCGACGCATTAACCCCTCCGCTGGAAAAACACATCAGCCAGCTATCCGGAGTGGTAAAAATGTTGCTTTCGAAGGGGGAGTTAAAAGATGACGAGATTCAAAAGGCAATTCAGAAAGGAACCCTCAGGCTGGGCAAGACCGGAAGACCAGGTTCAGAGAAAGAGAAGGAAATCTTAAAGTGGAGAATTACAGCTGCAGCTGCAGCAATAATAGTGGTGATACTTGTTGCAGTGTTGCTGGTAATACCGCGTCTGTCAAAACAGGAGGAAAAATCGATTGCTGTCCTGCCCTTCACAAATCTTACCAACGACACCGAACAGGAATACTTTGTTGAAGGCATGCATGACGAGATACTTGACAGGATCTTTAAAATTGGCGGCCTGAAGGTTACTTCCCGCACTTCCTCACTGCGGTATAAGAATTCAGACCTGTCGCTTAAAGAGATAGCCAGGGAGTTGGGTGTGACAACAATCATGGAAGGAAGTGTACGGAAAATCGGAAATAACGTGAGGATAACCGTTCAGCTTATTGATGCCAAAACCGACACACACCTGTGGTCAGATATATTTGACCGCGACTTTTCAGATATCTTTTCCGTACAAATTGAAATTGCCCAGGCTATTGCCAGAGAACTGCAGGTAGTGATCACTCCTCAGGAAAAAGCGCTGATGGAAAATCCTTATACAGCCAGCAGTGAAGCATATGAAGCCTATTTGAAAGGGATGTACTACTGGAGAAAGCTTACCTTGTCAGACCTCGATCTGGCAATGCAATACTTTGAGCTGGCGCTGGAAAAAGATCCGGAGTTTGCACTTGCATGGGCTGGCATTGCCCACGTCTGGACCGGCCGCCGCCAGATAGGAATAACATTGCCATCTGAAGCAACAGCCAGGGGTGATGAGGCCATCACGAAAGCACTTGAGCTGGATCCTTACAATGCCGGCATACAGTATGTTTATGCAACCCATCTTGTATGGGGTAAATTTGACTGGAAAGGGGGCGAGGCAGCCTTCAGGAAGACACTTGAGATTGACCCGAGGCATGCCGAGGCATATGCCTACTATTCACATCTTCTGAACATCATTGGAAGAACCGGTGAGGCAATGGTCCTGATTGAAAAGGCACTCGAGGTTGACCCCCTCAGTCCTCTTATTTGGGCTCTTTACGAAGTCGCTCTTACCTTTGCCCGGAGGTATGAGGAGGCCATGGCAGCAGCAGAAAGATCCTTCCAGCTCGATCCTGCCAAAACGGTAGGAATCGGGACCCCCTATCTGCTTTATTTTATGGGGAAAGAGGAGGAGGCCTTCATTGAGTGGAGAAAGGATTTCAAGATACTCGAGAACCTGAAGGCTATAGACGAGGGTTATGCTGCAGGAGGTTTCCGGGAGGCACACAGAAGACTTGCCGATGTACAGGCAGAGAGAGCGAAAAATCTATTCATTCCCCCCCTGAGGATTGCTATCAATTATTCCATTGCAGGAGATGTTGACAATGCCATTCCCTGGCTTGAAAAAGCTTATGAAATGCGGGATCCGAACCTGCCTTATCTCCGGCTTCCCCGCTATGACCAGCTCAGGGATGATCCGCGCTTCCGGGATCTGTGCCGCAGGTTGAACCTGCCATATCAATAAAACTGGTTTTATGTTCCCTAACTAATCTGATTCATATGAAAAAATCATCAATCACCCGACGCATTTTTCTCGGCAGAACAGCAACTGCAGGCATTGCAGGCATAGTCGCTCCTGCAATCATTACGGGCTGTACCTGTGAAACAAAGAAAAGAGTGGAATTGCCTGTTATGCTCGATCAGGCTCCTGACGGACCGGTAATTAAAGCAGGACTGATCGGTTGCGGGGGCCGCGGAACAGGCGCTGCAATCAACTTCCTCGATTCGGGGCCAAACCTGCAGATAGTTGCCCTCGGGGACACATTCCAGGATCGTATCGATAACTGCAAGGCCACTCTGCTGAAACGAAAAGGCCAGGAAATCCCGGCCGAAAACTGTTTTACAGGTTTTGACGCCTTCGAGAAAGTCATCGGTTCGGATGTTGACGTTATCCTTGATGCCACGCCGCCATACTTCCGGCCGCAGATCCTTGCAGCCGCGGTCCAGGCAAAAAAGCATGTCTTTGCTGAGAAACCCGTAGCCGTTGATCCTGTTGGTGTAAGATCAATAATGGCAACAGCAGAAAAGGCTAAGTCAATGGATCTTTGTATTATGCCCGGGACACACTACAGGCATCAGAGGGACCGTGCCGCCATCTGGCAGCAGGTAGCGCAGGGTGCTATTGGCGAAATAACCGGCGGTAATATTTACTTCAACATGGAAAAGTTATGGCACCGCGACCCCAACCCGGCCTGGAGCGAAATGGAATATATGATCCGCGACTGGGTTAACTGGTGCTGGCTTTCAGGTGACCATATCGTGGAGCAGCATGTTCACAACATCGATTTAATGAACTGGTTTACGGGATCACACCCCGTCAGGGCAACAGGTTTCGGCTCCAGGGTTGACTACGTGTTTGAGAATGGCATGCATTTTCACAGTATGTGCCGCCAGATCAATGGCTGCACTCCCAATGTATCCGACAGGATACAGGGCACCAGAGGTTCCACCGACTGCACCGGAACCATTCTGGATCAGGCAGGCAATGTGGTCTGGAAATATGAATATCCCCCTGATAAAGATGGCAATCCGGGAAGGAGTGTCGCAGTTGAGCCGCACTTCCAGGAGCAAATCACCTTTGTAAATGCGATACGCACCGGCAATGTAATCAATGAGATAGAACAGACTGCTGTCGCGACTCTTGTCGCAATAATGGGCCGTGTCTCAGCTTATACCGGGAAGGACGTAACCTACGAGGAAATGATGAATTCCGACATGAAACTCGGACCGGTTGCCCTGGCTTTCGGACCCGTCGACATACCTAAAATGATTCCCGTACCTGGTCTTGCCTACACCGGGTAAATGGTCAGGCAAAGGTTAAAAATCACTATATTTGAGAAAAGATTAATTTATGGCTCTAAAGGTTGAGGATCTCGAGGATCAGACCAGATACCGGCAAATACTTAAAATCCCATACGACGAACTGGCACCGTTCGTCCTTGATTATATCAGAAGACGGTCGGGATTGATGCTCTTTTTCTGGTCGGTCTGCATAATCACCCTTCTTCTGGCAATTACAATAAGAATAAACATCGGAGGTTATTACCCTTTCAAAAGCATCTTTTTTCACACCATTCTCGGGCTGATAGTCTTTCCTGTGCTCTATATTCCCATGCACGAGGTGCTTCACGTGATTCCATTCTATCTGTCCGGTGCCAAAAGGATCAGGATAGGGGTTGATCTCAAACAGTACCTGTTCTATGTTACGGCACACCGACACGTGGCAACGCCTGAACAGTTCCGCTTCGTTGCCTTTACTCCCTTTGCGGTGACAGGGATAATCTTTCTGCTACTTGTTTTTACACTACCCGGACTCTGGAAATGGAGCCTCTCCCTCTTCCTGTTTGTCCATACCACAATGTGTGCCGGCGATTTCGCCATGCTGAACCTCTATTCCCTCCACAGAGGCAAAAAGATTTACACATGGGATGATGTGGATGAAAAAATCGCCTATTTTTATGAGGAAATCTAGAAGAGATGAAGGGGAGAAGGGGAGAAGGGGAGATTAGGTGCAGAATCCCAGAGGTGTAACGGCAGTAGCTCTGAGATAGTCTTAAGAAATGTGAGACCTGAACTTGCATGACTTGCATGACAATAAAAAACAAGCATAATTTTACAAACATAAATAATCAAATATCTATGAAAAGACTCACAATCATCATCTTACTGATCGCTGTCATCAGCCTTAACGGATTCGGGCAGAAGAAAATCATCAATGTCCCTGATCTTCCGGGATATGTTACACTTAAGTGCGATTTCCATCTGCATACCGTCTTCTCCGACGGGAATGTGTGGCCTACTGTAAGGGTCGGGGAAGCTGTCCGCGATGGGCTTGATGCAATCTCCATAACCGACCACCTGGAATATCTTCCGCACAAGGATTATATTCCGACTGACCATAATGCTTCATTCAAGATTGCTGAAAACACAGCCAGGGATTATAATATAATACTCGTTAAGGGCACCGAGATCACCCGGTCGATGCCTCCCGGGCACTTCAATGCCCTCTTTATTAAGGATGCCTCCCTTATGGCCGTTGATTCAGTATGGGATGCCTTTGCCGAGGCAATAAAGCAGGGCGCTTTCATTCACTGGAATCATCCGGGCTGGAAATCACAGGAGCCCGACGGAATACCGAAATTGTACGAGATGCACCACAGGCTTATAAAGAACGGATGGCTCCACGGGATAGAGTTTTTCAACTCAAGCGAATACTACCCTCTTGTGATGACCTTCTGCAAGGATTACAACCTTGCTGTTATTGCAAACAGCGATAGTCATAACTTAATAAGTGAAACCTACAGGGCTCCGGAATATACTCACAGGCCAATGACACTGGTTTTTGCCAAAGCCAGAACACACGACTCGCTGAGGGAAGCTATGTTTGCCGGCAGGACACTCGCGTATTTCAGGGATATTGTCGCCGGTAAGGAGGAATATGCACGCCCCTTCTTCAACCAGTGCATCTCCATTGGCAAACCTTACTACAAGAGCGATAAGACCATTTTCTTCGAAGTGACCAACAGCTCGGACATTCCCTTTTATCTCGTTGACGGCCCGGAAAATGCACCCGCAGCAATAACGCTGGCGGCAAATTCAGTGACCAGGGTTGCTCTCAGCACCAAGTTCTCAGGAACACTGACCTATAATGTCAGAAATATAATTATTGGTGAAGACGAGGTCCTTAAGGTTCAGCTGAAGTATTAGCAAGAAGGTAGTTGCTCAGTCCAACAGAATCGAGTATCGACTGCGCTTCCTCCCAGCTGACGTTTGATGCTCTCTTTATTGCCTCAATGATGCGTATTATTGAGAGTGCCACCTCTGCTGTCTCCCCGGCTTTCCTTTCCGCCACATAATCAATGGCATCATAAAGGACTGCATTCACTTCTTCAAAAGTGACATTTCTCGTTTTTCCATATTTTTCATTCCATCCTGGACTGCAGACAGTGTCGTTAACGTGGCTCAGGATAAGGTAAGTGGCCCGTCCTATAAGCTTCAGGTTACTGGGATTGACTGTGGTCATGGTATTTCCGATTACCCTTCCCAGCTTCGCCATCACCGCTGTTGAATGGGTGTTCAAAAGCATCTTCAGGGCTAACTGCTTTCTTAATCCTATCGGATCGGGAAATTCAGGCAGGCTTATGTGAATATTTATTTCACTTTTATCACTGGCCGTAACGGCTGGTGGCTGTCCTGTACCGACACTTACAACTGCAATCTTCGACCCGCCCTTCCTGAACAACTCAATGAAATCGCTGAAGCCGGATCCCGGAGTGTTGACCCGGGGGCATTCCTCATCCGCACAAACAATCACTCCGATATCATCGGGATGAGAACCGGATCCACTGAGGTTGGTTTCCGAAAGGGAGAGATCGTAAAGTTTTTCCTGGTCGTTTCCGGCACTTGCCAGGCTTCTGAGCGCGACCTTTTTAAGGTAAGGATCATCAATCTCCTTTTCAAAATATGGTTTATAGTCCGACTCATCCAGACCCCTGAAGCTTCTTCCGAGAAGATCCTGCCAGGCGCCCTCCCGGTCACGTGCTGTTGTCCATATCCTTATCCACGATCTTCTTTTCTGTGCCTCGGTTGTGTCGAGCGGATAAAGCCTGAATGTCGGACTCCTCTCGGTAACATCTGTAAATACCGTTACCAGCGACTCTCCTGCAATGTATGTGGCATAGCGCCCGTTTAAATACGTATCTGTCTCTGAGGCAGTTAACTCTGCAAGCCGGTCTGCCGTACTGTCGACCGATGCCTTTACTTCCCTGAAAGTCAGCAGCCTTGTTCGCAGGTCAATTCCCAGAGCAAATCCTGCCTCAGCCAATTCATCCGTGTCAAGATATTCCTTGAGGATCCTGCAAAGTGCCTCTTCAATAATCGATCCGAGAATGAAGATCTCACTTGAAGTTGCCTGCATTCTGGTTGAACCCGTTATTGCCTGAGGCCCTGTTGTCAGGTTGAGTTTGGTAATGCCTGGATTTTCAATAACAGTCCTGCTTCTCACAAAAGGAAGCAGCAGGTGGTCGGGGTTGTTGTAGACGTAATAGAGGTTTCGGAAGGACTCGGCTGATTTTGCCTCTTCCGGCTTTCCGTACTGACCGAGGGCTGCCAGAATTGTTCCTATAACGGATGAAGTCTCGCCGCCCTCCGTCACACAAAAAACAACATCTCCCTTTTCAATTCCGCGGTCGGCCAGCTGGAGCCTGCCTATCAGCTGGAGATCCTCAAATCCCTCAAGGGAGCTTATCAGGGCTCTGTCGGCCCCGGTCATCTCACCGATAAGCCTGTCATCAATATCTTCCGGGATTTTACCTGCCAGCTTTTCCCACACAGGCGACTTCTTCATTTTCCTCCAGAAAGGTCTCCAGAGGGTGCTCTCCATCATTTTTGCAAGTCTGCCGGTGGAGCCGCATCCATAAAAATATATCCTCCGTTTCTCCCTTACAGCCCTGTAAACAGCTTCAACTGCCTGTTCGGGGATAGTAAGGTCCCTGCATAACTCCTCCACCCTTCCGGTTATATCCTCATCAACCGATAGGAGCATCCTCAATCCTTCCAGCGTACTCTCCCTGACAGCTGAACTCAGGTTCCAGGTTTTTGGGTGTCTCTGCTCTGTAAGGAGTGTAAAAAGGTGAAATTGCTTCTTATTGTTAACGTAATCAATTGATTGCTCCGAAGGTTCTGTCTTAAGGTAATCAAGGACTGAATCCATATGTTGAATATTCATTAAAATCTCTGCTTTGCCAGTTGCGCCGGGTTATCCTCGCGGTTAACAGGCCGCATCCTGAAGGAGTATTCATAGTTT
>CAYRQY010000091.1:0-9057 GCA_964426435.1 uncultured Rikenellaceae bacterium
TTGATACAAAGAAAGTAACCAAAGAAAAATCAAGGCTGCAGATAATTTTGGGGCTTATGAAATCCAGTAAAAAATTTATTACTGAATTTCCCATTCTGTTCGCGCGAGGGCAAACCGGAACCGAGCAATTACTAGTCTATCAATTTGTTAAAGCTCAGTCTTTGCGAGTTCGGCGAAGCCAAATGGCGCGAAATTCTGCCGGTACGTTAGCGCGCAGGTTTTGTGTAGCGGGCGCACGTACCGGTAGAATTTGTCATTTCCGGCGCCCTTTTTTGGTTCATTTTTTGGGCGAGCAAAAAATGAACAGATATATCCTATCAAGACAAAGAAAGTAACATTATAAACACTATTTTTGTTATCATCAGACTAAACCGGAAAACTCCAGTATTATGGCCAGACGAAAAAAAGTCTTCGTTTCAGGATGTTTCGACATGCTTCATTCAGGTCACATCGCATTCCTTAAAGAGGCTTCCGGATACGGTGATGTTTATGTTGGCCTGGGATCAGATAAAACCATAAGGGAACTCAAGGGGAGAGAAACGATCAACTCCGAGGAGGAGCGTGTCTATATCCTCAGCTCACTGTCATGCGTTCACAGGGCCATTGTCAACAGGGGCAGCGGTCTTATGGATTTTATTGAGGATATGAGGATTCTCCACCCTGATATCTTCATAGTGAACGAAGACGGACACTCCCCGGAGAAGGCCGAGCTGTGCCGCGGGATGGGGATCGAATACAAGGTGCTCAGGAGGATACCCCACGCAAACCTGCCTGCCCGGTCAACCACGTCCCTGAGATCGGTAAGACCGATGCCCTACAGGATTGATCTGGCGGGGACCTGGATTGATCAGCCCTATGTTTCCAGGTATCACCCGGGCGCAGCTATCACAGCATCGATTGAGCCAACCATCGAGTTCAACGAACGCTCAGGGATGGCTACTTCAACCCGAAAGAAAGCCATCGAGCTGTGGAACGATCACCTCCCTCCCGAAAAGCCCGAGAAGCTGGCAAAAACACTCTTCAGGTACGACAACGATCCGGGTACCAAAGAGGTCAGCGGATCGCAGGATTCGATAGGAATAACCATGCCCGGCATCAATAAATTCTTCTACGAGAAGGGAAAATACTGGCCGTCGAAATTCGACACCATCAACGACATCAAAACCATCAGATGGCTGGAGGAAAGATTATCGATGCTGACACTCTGGCCGCGTCCCGATGATTACCAGGTTCTTAACGATACACATATAAATACCGCGAATGTAAAAAAGCTCACAGAGGCCGCCGAGGTTGCCTGGGAAGGGCTCGTGGCCAGGGATATAAAAACCTTTACACGGGGCTTTCTCGATTCCTTTCATGCCCAGGTTCGTATGTTCCCGCGTATGATGAACCAGGATATCCAGAAGATAATAGACCAGTACAGCGAAAGCGCCCTTGCGTGGAAGCTTTCGGGTGCAGGCGGAGGCGGGTACCTTATTCTGATAAGCGAAAAAGAGATACCCGACACCTTCAGGATAAAGATCAGGGTAAAGGATCTGGGACTATAGATCGATCAAAATATACTCACAACCTCTATTCCAACGAAACTTAACTGATATGGCAAAAACAGCATTAATAACGGGAGTAACCGGACAGGACGGGGCATACCTCGCGGAGTACCTGCTTAAGAAGGGATATATCGTACACGGCATAAAGAGGCGCAGTTCACTCTTCAACACTGAGCGTGTCGACCACCTTTACCAGGATCCGCACGTGGAAAAGAGGGATTTTATCCTGCATTACGGCGACCTTACCGATTCGATGAACCTCACGGGAATAATACACGACGTCAGTCCTGATGAGATCTACAACCTTGCAGCAATGAGCCACGTAAAGGTAAGCTTCGATACCCCGGAGTACACTGCCAATGCCGACGGTCTGGGCACACTGAGGATACTGGAAGCGGTAAGACTGCTGGGGCTGGTAAATAAGACACGCATCTACCAGGCATCAACAAGTGAACTTTACGGGCTGGTCCAGGAGGTTCCCCAGACGGAAAAAACGCCATTCTATCCAAGAAGTCCATACGGTGTGGCCAAGCTTTATGCATACTGGATAACGGTGAACTACCGCGAGGCATACGGTCTCCACGCAAGCAACGGCATACTTTTCAATCACGAATCGCCCATACGAGGCGAGACTTTCGTTACAAGAAAGATATCGAGGGCAATGGCAAGGATAGCCCTCGGCATGCAGGATGTCCTCTACATGGGCAACCTGTCGTCGAGACGTGACTGGGGGCACGCTAAAGACTATATCAGGGCTATGTATATGATACTTCAGCAGGATCAGCCCGACGACTATGTCATTGCAACCGGGGTTACGACTTCAATCCGTGAGTTCATCGTAAAGACTTTTGCTGCCGCCGGAATGGAGGTAATATTCTCGGGTGAGAAGGAAGAGGAGACGGGAAGCATTGCCGGCATCGACGAGCAGCTTTTTGTCAGGGTTGTGGGTGAAGAGTACCTGGAAGCAATGAAGGACAGGAAATCGAACAATCCGGCAGTTGTAAAGGTCGACAGGAATTATTTCCGACCGACCGAAGTGGATCTGCTGATAGGCGATTCAACAAAAGCGAGGAAAAACCTGGGTTGGGAACCGGAATATGATCTGAACGGCCTGATAGAGGACATGATCACTTCCGACCTTCAGCTTATGAAGAAGGAGAACCACCTCAGGAACGGAGGCTTCAGGACTTTTAACTATTTTGAATGAAATGAAAAAGGAATCAAGAATATATGTTGCAGGGCACACCGGGCTGGTGGGCTCGGCCCTCACGGAAACATTAAGGGAGAAAGGCTATACAAACCTTATTCTGAGAAGGATGGAAGAGCTCGACCTCACCGATCAGAAGGCTGTCGGGCAGTTCTTCGAGGAAGAGCGTCCGGAGTATGTTTTCAATGCCGCCGCCAAGGTGGGGGGCATAGTTGCAAACAATACACTCCGGGCTGATTTTATTTACGTTAACATCCTCATCCAGAGCAACCTGATTTACAACGCCTGGAAGCAGGGGACAAAGAAGCTGCTTTTCCTGGGCTCGACCTGCATATACCCCAAAAATGCACCCCAACCCCTCAGGGAAGAGTATCTGCTGAGCTCAAAGCTCGAGTATACCAACGAACCCTATGCCATCGCGAAGATTGCAGGCATAAAGATGTGTGAATCATTCAATGTCCAGTATAATACCGATTTCATCTCGGTGATGCCCACCAATCTTTATGGTCCCGGGGATAATTACAACCTTCGGGAGTCGCATGTTCTGCCCGCCCTCCTGAGGAAGTTTCACCTCGGCAAGTGCCTTGAGGACGGCAACTGGGATGGCATAAGGAAGGACCTGAACAGGCATCCTGTCGGAAACACAGGCGGTGAGGCAGGAAGGGAAGAAATAATAGCTGCCCTGGCCAGTAATGGTGTCACTATGGCAGGTACTGATAACGGGTCCGGAACGGCAAAGGTGGCAGTAACCGTCTGGGGCACCGGCACTCCATTCAGGGAGTTTATGTATTCAAAGGATATGGCGGAGGCCTGTGTTTACGTGATGGAGAACGTTGAGGTAAAGGATCTTGTTTCGGCTGTGGGTCCGGATGTAAAGGATCCGGAGTACCATCCCCCTCATTTTCTCAATATAGGTACCGGAGAAGAGATAAGCATCAGGGATCTGGCGATGAAGGTGAAACAGCTTACCGGTTTCAGGGGTGATGTATATTTTGATAACACAAAGCCCGACGGCACAATGCGGAAGGCAACCGATGTCACAAGGCTTCACAGTCTCGGGTACAGGCACAGGACCAGCCTCGATGAAGGGCTCAGGAAGACCTATGATCTGTATCGCCAATAACAGGAAGTTCTAAAACGGAGAAATAGTTTCGGGCGTTTAACTTTTTGCGCTTCGTCTTTCCTTTCTGCCCTGAGCACTGTGCACTGCGCTCTGAGCTTCCAGCATGTGCTATTGGGAGTTCAGTTTCCGCAGGAAAGGTTTCGGTATTTTCAGTATGATATTCTGGTCGAGCCTGTCGACCCTTATAATCACCCTGTTGGCTCGGCCAATCTTTATAAGTTCTCCCTTCAGTCCGGTCAGCGAACCGCGGATAACCTCCACTGTGTCGCCCTGGGCGAAATTCTCGAAAGTCACTTCGGTTTCTGCATCACTGTCGACTATAAGGCGCAGGTTATCAATCTGTTCCTGTGGTATTGGTGCCGGACGACCTTCAAAGCTTACAAACTTTACAACACCATTATCCGTATACACCCTGGGAAAATGCTTCGCATGAAGCTTTACGAACACGTATGATGTAAGCAACGGCTTCTCTACCAGCTTCTTCCTGTCACTCCATACCCTGTAGGTCTTCTGGAGGGGCAGGAATACCTCTATTGCGGCTTCATTAAGCCTGTCGGCGACCTGTTTTTCAGCTCTCGGAAATGTATAAACGGCGTACCATTTCTTTTCGGCACTCTTCTTCAGGACAACTTTAGTTTCCTCCCTTTTTGAACCGTTTTCAGACATTTTTGTTATAATTTGAAGCGCTCAAATATAGATAATTTTATGGTTTTTTTATTAACTAAAAAAGAGTACATTTGCGGCATAATTAAATACTTATCACCATGGCTGAGAAGACAAGATATTCGGACGAGGAGCTCGAGGAGTTCAGGGAGATAATCCTTGCGAAGCTGGATAAGGCCAGGAAAGATTACGACATACTCAAATCAAGCATAACCCACGAAGAGAGTAACGATACAATGGACACCTCTCCCACCTTCAAGGTTCTCGAAGAGGGTGCCACCACATTATCGAAAGAGGAAGCAGGGCGTCTTGCCCAGCGCCAGCTTAAGTTCATACAACACCTGCAGGCAGCCCTTGTAAGGATCGAGAACAAGACCTATGGTATTTGCAGGGAGACAGGCAAGCTTATCGCCAAGGAAAGGCTGAGGGCTGTCCCTCACGCCACGCTCAGCATGGACGCCAAAATGAAGCAGAAATAAAGGCTCAGGGTTTCTTATTCTTTTCTTGATACCGATACACGGACCATCACGTCATCTATATCAACTTCCCTGATATTATTGGTATCAGCGAAACTCTTAACTACCGAGACGTTTGTGGCAAGAGTCTGAGAGCCTATATAACCTGCATGCCTGCCAATGGCTTCACGAATGAGATCGTGGTCCTCAATATGAACGGTAATCTTGTCGGTTACGTCGAAACCGCTCTCCTTCCTGATGTTCTGGATACGGTTCACAAACTCCCTGGCAATTCCCTCATATCTCAGCTCGTCGGTTACAGTCACATCGAGCGCCACGGTAAGCTTTCCCTCGTTGGCAACCTGCCATCCGGGTATATCTTCAGAGATTATCTCAACATCGTCGGTTGTAAGAGTTATCTGACTATCCCCTATAATGAACTGATGCTTACCCGAGGACTCAAAATCAATGATCTCTTCGCGTGAAAGGGCAGTGACTGCATTCCCGATCTCCTTCATAAGCTTTCCGAACCGCGGTCCCAGCAATTTGAAGTTTGGCTTGATCTTCCTGACGAGGAGTGCAGATGTGTCTTCAATATACTCCGCCTCCTTAACATTGACCTCTGCCAGAACCAGGTCCTTCACGGCTTCAAACCGTGAGACAAAGGATTTGTCGGGAACCGGTATCATTATCCGTGCAAGGGGCTGGCGCACCTTTATCCCCACCTTCCTCCTGATGCTGAGCACCATGGAGGATACATTCTGGGCGATATCCATCCTCTCCTCGAGTTCGCTGTCGATAAGCGACTCGTCGTGCACGGGGAAAAGCGTCAGGTGAACCGAGTGTTCGGAGCTTCTGCCCGTTGAACCGTTCAGGTCGGTAAAGAGCCTGTCCATATAGAAAGGGGCAAGAGGAGCGGCCAGCATGCTAACAGTCTCGAGGCAGACATAGAGAGTCTGGTAGGCGGCAATCTTGTCGTTGTCGTAATCGCCGCCCCAGTATCTTTTCCTGTTGAGCCTCACGTACCAGTTGCTCAGGTTCTCGGTGACAAAATCCTGGATCGACCTTGCCGCCCTGGTAAGATCATAATCCTCATAGCATTTCCCGACCTCCCTCACTAGCGAGTTGAGCAGTGAGATTATCCACCTGTCTATCTCGGGACGCTCACTCACCGGTATGTCGGGTTCGGCATACCTGAAGTTATCGATATTGGCATAGAGGGAAAAGAAAGAGTATGTATTGTACAGTGTTCCGAAGAATTTCCGCCTTACTTCATCCACTCCGTCGATATCAAATTTAAGGTTATCCCAGGGCTGTGCATTTGTAAGAAGATACCACCTGAGAGGATCGGAACCATATTGCTCGATGGTGGAAAATGGATCGACGGCGTTGCCAAGCCTCTTCGACATCTTGTTCCCGTTCTTGTCGAGCACCAGTCCGTTCGATATTATGTTCCTGAAAGCCACCGATCCTGAAATCATTGTGGCTATTGCATGAAGGGTGAAGAACCATCCTCTTGTCTGGTCGACTCCCTCGGCAATGAAATCCGCCGGGAACAGCTCCTTGAAGTTATTGCTGTTTTCGAAGGGGTAATGAACCTGTGCATAAGGCATTGCGCCCGAGTCGAACCAAACGTCAATAAGGTCCTGTTCGCGCACCATCTTTTCTCCCTTTGAGCTTACAAGTATTATCTCATCCACGAACGGGCGGTGCAGGTCGAACTTCTCATAGTTTTCAGGCGAGTTGTCTCCAGGGGTAAAATCTGCGAGAGGATTCTTTTTCATGAATCCGGCCCTGACAGATTTCTCTATCTCTCCCTTCAGCTCCTCGGCCGAGCCTATACATTTCTCCTCGCTGCGGTCCGCAGTGACCCATATCGGCAAAGGTGTTCCCCAGTACCTCGAACGGGAGAGGTTCCAGTCGACCAGGTTCTCCAGCCATTTGCCGAAGCGTCCGGTACCGGTTGACTGGGGTTTCCAGTTTATGGTATTGTTCAGCTCTATCATCTTCTCCCGGAATGCCGTTGTTCTTATGAACCAGGCATCGAGCGGATAATAGAGCACGGGTCTGTCGGTTCTCCAGCAATGGGGGTAGCTGTGCACCTGCTTCTCTATCCTGAATACCTTTCCGTTCTGCTTAAGCATGACGGCGATATCCACATCGAGCGTATCGGCATTTTCAGCCGCATTAGTGTCATATTCGTTCTTGACAGGCCTCCCCTGGAACCCTGCGTATGTATCCCTGTTGACACGCTGCTGCACAAACTCCTCATCGAGATCGGCAACAGGAACCATAAATCCTCTCCTGTCGACCAGCGGGCCCGGCGATCCGTCTTTTCTTTTTACGAGCAGAGGCGGTATGCCATGCTCCTTCCCGGCACGATAGTCGTCGGCACCAAAGGTGGGTGCCATATGCACTATACCTGTTCCATCGACGGTAGTGACAAAATCGCCGGTTATCACCCTGAAAGCTCCTTCGTCGGGTTTTACCCAGTCGATAAGCTGCTCGTAGTTAATACCTTTCAGTTTATCTCCAATAATCTCACCCCTGACCCTGAAGGGGATATTTTTCTCATCCGGCTTGAAATCGGCCAGTTCGTATATCGTGTTTGCTTCAGGGAAGAATGCATTCAGGAGGTCCTTTGCCAGGATAACTGTAACCGGGTCTCCCGTGTAGGGATTGAAGCTTCTGACCAGGGAATAGGTTATACTGCCTCCGACTGCGAGAGCGGTGTTCGAGGGAAGCGTCCATGGTGTTGTCGTCCAGGCCATTATATGGATATCCTCAGTGTCGGTCATTCCATAGAGGAACTCTGATCTTTCGTCTCTTATCAGTCTGAAGAGTGCCGTGCAGGTTGTGTCTTTCACGTCGCGGTAACAGCCCGGCAGGTTCAGCTCGTGCGAGCTCAGCCCCGTACCTGCTGCAGGTGAATAGGGCTGGATCGAATAATCCTTATACAGGTATCCCTTTGAATGGAGCTGTTTGAGCAGCCACCAGAGAGTCTCTATATAACGGTTATCATAAGTCACATAGGGGTGATCCATATTGACCCAGTAGCCCATCTTCCTTGTGAGTTCCTCCCACAGGTCGGTATATCTCATTACATCGGTCCGGCACGCCTTGTTGAATTCCTCTATCGAGATCCTTTCCGTGCCGATATCCTCCTTCGTGATCCCCAGTGCCTTCTCCACGCCGAGCTCAACAGGCAGTCCGTGCGTATCCCATCCTGCCTTGCGTTTGACCTCGAATCCGCTCTGGGTCTTGTAACGGCAGACGGCATCCTTGATGGTGCGCGACATCACATGATGAATTCCGGGAATACCGTTGGCAGAGGGCGGGCCTTCATAAAAAATAAATTCCCCCTTCCCGTTCTGCTCACGAACGCTTCTGCTGAAGGTGTCGTTATCGTCCCAGAACTTGAGCATCTCCCTGTTAACCCGGGCGAGATCAAGCCCTCTATACTCAGGAAATCTTTTCCCCATTGGATCAGAAAGTTATAGTAACAGTATATTTTTCCAAAAAACGGGGCAAAGTTAGTAAAAAGCCTTAAATAATAACTTTTTATTTACTTTGCGGGACAGATGAAATGTATACAGCGGCAAATATTTTTATTACTGCTGGTTCTCGTATCCTCCGGCCGTTTGTCGGCCCAGGATCCTGAACCTGATTCTGTAACATATATCTCTCTTGATCCCTATTACTTTCACCTGAAGTACATTACCGACAGTACTTCCTTAATGATTGACGTGAGGGAGTTCTTTGAGTACCGCCCGTCGAGGATAAAGGATGCAATACATATCCCAACCTCGAAAGGATTTGAGGTGGCAGCCGACACTCTCGGCAAGGATCATTCGCTTTTTCTTTACTGCTACAACGATTACAGGAGCAGGAAAGCCGCAGAATTCTTCATCAGCAAGGGATATACGAGGGTTTACAACCTCGAGGGGGGGATAGTGCAGTGGCGAAGGGACAAGATGCCGGTCGACAGAAGCAGGGCAAGGAAAGGGGATAGGCGATAGATGATAGGCGATAGATGATAGGCGATAGATGATAGGCGATAGA